>VXLM01000124.1 GCA_009841605.1 Dehalococcoidia bacterium | reverse complement strand
ACGGCGGTCGTCTCCTCCAGGAAGTGGGTCGGCTGGCACTGTGGAACGATACCGGAGTGCAACTGCTACCGACTCTGCGGACGGTCGCCTCCGAGTGGGAGGCAGGCGAAGGAGGCGACTCCACTGCAGGTGCAGGACATCCTTCGCGCCGCCAGCTTCTCGTCGGTCTGACGCGCTATGCCACCGACATCCGCACGAACACAGAGAGCGGCTCGGCCACGACGACGGCAATGCGCTTTGCCGAGGGCCGGACCACCGTCGATGTCTTCGACGCCTAAGGGGGAGAACTCATGACCACAACTTCACATTTCGTTCGCGTCGCCGACCTGACCGAGGTGGAAGAGGGCAGGCCGAAAGCGGTGCGGGTCGAGGGACAGAGCGTCGCTCTGTTCCAGCACGACGGCGAGTTTTACGCGACGGACAACCAGTGTCCCCACATGGGCTATCCGCTGACGCGAGGCATGGTCCGTGGCGGTGTGCTCACCTGCGACTGGCACGGGTACAGCTACGACCTTGCGGGAGGCGGCTGCTTCACCGGAGGATGCGACGATCTTGCGACCTTCCCTGTGCAGGTCCGGGACGGCGGCATCTTCGTTGACGTCCTGAGCGGGAGCTCGAAGCGTTCGGACGCGCACTTCTTGCTGCTGCAGGAGGGACTCAACAACCACGACGACTGGACGCTTTCAAAAGCCATCGCAATCATGCTGGCAAAGGGCATTTCGGAGCAGGAGACGATGACGCTGATCGTCCGCCACATGGGGACCCACATAGCCACGAACCGCGACGAGTTCGGCGGCAACGACGTCGCGCAGTTCGTGAACGGCCTCAACGTCGCCCACCGATACGATCCCGAAGACCGCCTGATTCCCCTGATGATGTCGGCTTCCGCCGCCGCAGGGAGAGCGGGAGACCGCCCGCCCGTCGAGCCGCTGCCACCGCCTATGGACTGGGACAAGCTCGCCGACCTGGTGGGCTATTTCGCTGCCGACACGATGCCGGAGGGCATCGAAAAATGCCTCATCACTGCCCGAAGGCTGGGGGACAACGACGACAACATCTTCCCCCTGCTGTTAGAGTGCGCCGTCCAGCCTCAATTCCTCGGACAGCGCGACAACCTCCGCAACCTCACCTATCTCGCCGAGCTGCAGGAGGAGTTCGGATGGGACTTGAGCGAGGAACTGGTATGCAATCTCGCCGGGAAGATGCTCGGTCGTCATCGCCCGGTGCCTATGGACGCCCGGCGTGAGGCGATTGACATCTTCAGTGACCTCGATCCGGTCATCGAGGAGGCAGCGGCGCGGAATGGCGGCGATGGAGATTTCGATGAGAACGCCTTCGCCCATGCCTTGGTGAGCGGGAGAATCGCCACCACACTCGAGGCCGTCACCAATGCCCTTCAGCAGGGCGCTTCGATCAGTCAGATGGCAACCACCATGGTGCTGCTCGCAGCCGACCGCATGGCACGAACGCCGGTCGGAATGAGTCCGGGATGGTTCGATCTTGCATGGGAACTGTCGCTCGGCTCCCGTCTGCGATCGGTGGAGGAAAGGGCCGGATTCGCCACCGCCGCCCGCGCCTGCTATCACGCCGCGTGGCAGTTCTTCGGCAACCGCTGGCTCAACATCTCGCCCAGGGACATCACCCGCCCCGGTCTCCGCGCCACGACAAGCGCGAACGGCAACCCGCGCGGAGAAGACGGCGCTTTGGAGGAGATTCTGGAAGCCGTCGAGTCGATCCACGTTCGCACCGTCGGTCGCATGACCCGCGATTACCTGAATGCCGGATACTCGGGCGACCGTCTGCTGCTCGAACTCGGCGGGTCCATCCTGAAGCAGGACAACGGACGGTTCCTGCTACATACCCTGCGTACGGTATTCGACGAGTGGAAGCACTGCCAGGGACACCCTGCTCGCAATCAGCTACTCGTCGGTCTCGCCCGATGGGCAACGGACACGCGCAGGCAGATCGACAGCCAGTCGGCAGCGCAGACAGCGCAGCGCTTCGCGCGCGGAGAGACCGCGGTCGATCTCTACGAGTAGCGAAATCGGCGACCAAACAAGGGCCGCGAGTGCCGGGTGGTCCAGTTCAAGTCATCTCGCTTCGACTCGCGCGCTGAATCCGCGAAGGATGTCCCGCAATAAAATGTTGTCGACGGACCGGAGTATCGCAACTCCCCAAAATTGGAGATTCACTCAATGACTGCAAGTCCCACCGGCCGACCTAACGTCGACCATCCACAGAATCAGACTCGGCTTCTTCAGAAAGCTGTTGCGGAGGCAGATACGAAGGCCATCGCCCGCGTCCGGGCCAACATTACCCAGCGACCCAACACATCGGATGAAGACATTGCCACCCGCGAGCTTACTGAGTGGGAGGCAATGCGCGTCGTCGCCAGAGAGCACGGCTTTGCCGAGTGGTTTGCTCTAGCACGCCACGTTGGAGAGGGCAATGAGCTCCCACCGGAGGGCACTCTTGCTTCACTGGTTGAGGCGGTGGAGGAGCCTGATCCCTCAACCGTCCAAGCGATTCTTGCCGAGTACCCTCACCTGGTTCACGCCAGGTTCTACTCCGAGCACGACACCGGCGACACTCTCTTGCACCGGGCCGACCCGGGACTCAGACTCCCAGAGAACGACCAAGGCTGGTCGCTCGATGATGGGACTACTGATGCACATCTCAAGGTCACCGGCATCCTCATCGACTACGGGGCGGACGTCAACGCGACCGGAGGTTCCGGCAATACGACCGGCGAGACGCCAATCGGCGCGGCTGGGTGGGCCGGCAACCTACGCATGTGCCAACTGCTCTTGGACCGCGGCGCGGACCCAAATCACGTGAGCGACTGGGGGTTCGATGCACTCGGCACGATTACCGATCACAAGAAGACCGACATCTTCAAGGCAATGGTCGCCGCGGGAGCACGGTACGAACCCCGACACATACTGCAATGCAGCATGAAGGACCAACTCGTCGAGACTCTCGATCGCGAACCCGATCGGTTGGAAGAACTCATCGACTTGGGCCACTTCGACGGAGAGAACGGCACTCTCATTCACGTCGCCGTTGAGGAGGGACTGGAGGACGTGGTCGCCTTGCTTCTCAATCGTGGCGCTGACGTGCAGGCCATTGACAATCGCGGACGGACTCCTCTTCACCGGGCGCTGAATCCCGGCCACGCCAAACGTCCCGAAACGGTCATCAACATGCTCATCGACTACGGCGCTCGGATCGACATAAGAGCGGCCATCGGACTCGGAGACGCAGCCCGAGTGACGCAACTGCTCGACGAGGACCCGAGCATTATCACGACGCGCGGAACCGGCGGTATGACCCTGCTGCATTTCGCCGCCGAATACAACCAGCCGGAGTTGGCGAGGATGCTGCTGGAGAGAGGCGCTGCGAAGGACATCGTCTCCGATGCCGGCGATACTCCATTCGATCTCGCGTCAAGGAGAGGCCATCATGTGGTGGCCGACATCCTGCGGGCTGGGTGCGGCTGACCGGTCACGGGAACGAAAACACCACCTTGACACCTCCGTCCCTCACACGCTATCGTTTTCTCACGCTCGCGGGGGAGCTGCCAAGTTCGCGAGAAGGGCTGGGCCCACCCCGAAGTTGTCGGTCTTGATACGAACGACACTCTTTTCTTCGCCTGAGTCACGTGAACACCGGGCAAATCGAGGAAGGAGTGTGTCATGCAATCTCATACCCTCGCGCGTCTCAACATCGAGCAGGCGCGCAATCAGGCCAAGGATCTCCTCAAGGCCCTCAAGTCTCGTGACCGCGCCGCCGCCCGGCGCTTCTGTACTGCAATCCCCCAGTTGGGCGCGTACTCGGACGATCAGGTCTTCGCCGCGAAGCTCGCCCTTCACGACGCCCAGCGCGTTATCGCCATAGAGCACGGCTGCCAAAGTTGGCAGGAGCTCGTTGCTCTCGTACGGCAGGATATCGATCCCCCGTACTCCGTAGACGAACTGATCGGCTTCTTTGAAGCGGTCAAGGATCGGGACGCTGAAGGTGTCAGCCGTGCGCTCGACGCCCAGCCCGCCCTCATTGACGCCCGGCTGTTGGATGTCAACTACATGCTGGAGGGTGATGCCTTCCGAGAGGCGATACGGAACGATCCGCACCCGCTATCGCGCAAGACGCGGACGGCCCTACATCTGGTCTCCACAGGATTCTTCCGCAACGCCGCCCCGGAGGTGCTGGAAGTGGCCCGTGTGCTCGTGGACCGAGGAGCCGACGTCAACAACGTGGGCTGGGACGGGAACAATAACCTCTGTGTGCCAATCACCCTCGCAAGCTGGGAGGGCGGGCTAGACATGATGCGCCTTCTGCTGGAAGCGGACGCCGACGTGAGCGGAGAGCACGGAGTCGCCGCGCTCGAAACTGCGGCCCATCATGACAGCGTCGACCGGTACAACCTGCTGGAAGAGTACGGCGCTCCAGTGACCGCTTGGAGTCTCGTCGAGATGGGACTCACCGACCGTGTAGCTGAACTCGTCGAACGTGATTCCGGTCTGCTGAGGCAGCGGGAGGAGAACGGTTATACGTTGCTCCAGACCGCCGCGGCTCGTGGCGAGTCTAATCCTGCGTTGAGGGAATCGGGGCGGGAGATCGTCCGTGCTTTGGTCCGGCGCGGCGCGGAGATGGACGCATTCACCGCCGCCGCGATGAACGACGTTGAAAGTCTATCGAGGATTCTTGAAAACGACCCCGGCGCGGCGGACTCCCGGCTCGACAACGGGGCCAGTCCGGTCTGCTTCGCGGCTTGGAGCATCAGCCACGAAGCGCTGGAGATGCTCTTGAAGGCAGGGGCCGACCCGAATGTCACGTATGAAAACACCGGGACACCGTTGAGAAGAGCGGCGTTCAACGACGATACGGTGAGTTGCCGTTTGCTCTTGGAACACGGTGCGGTTCCCACCGACGCCGCTGTAAATGCCGCCGCGTGGCGAAATAAAGACCCGGAGTGCGTAAAGGTGCTCTTGGACTATGGTGGAAGCCCCAACCCCGGCGGCGACGGGTTCGGCGCGATCAACTGGGCTGCATGGGCCGCTCAGACCGAGGCGGTCAAGGCGCTCTTGGAACGCGGGGCCGATCCGAATCACCGGGCAACCGAATGGGCCGTCGGAGGGCCGCTCCACTTTGCCGCCTTCGCGGGCAGCAGGGCTCCGGCGGAAAGGGTAACGGAGACAGTAACGGCGCTGCTCGACGCCGGCTCGGACGTAAATCTCGTCGACGATAACGGCAACACTCCACTGGACGCGGCAATCAGCCGAGAGAACCAAGCAGCCGCCGATCTGCTTCGCCAGCATGGGGCCAAAACTGGAAGAGAACTCAAAGAAAACACCATGGACACCGCGAAGGCAGTCGAGCGATTCAGCCGGCACTGGACCATTGGCGACGCAGAGATACCGGAACTCACCGAAAACGAGCAACTGCTTATCGTGGCGGCAATAGGACTTGAGCGGAAGCGATGGGACGCCGTGCACGAGCCGGATATCGAACTGGTGCGCGAGATTCTGGATGAAGAGCCAACGGCGCTCGACCGCATAGGTGAACACCTGCTCAACGTCGTTGTAGATTTGAGGGGCTGTGGCGAGGTCGCAAGGCTCTTTCTCGACCGCGGTGTTCCTTTCGAGATAGACCCGTTGTCGTACAACGTCCTGCACAACGCCGCCTATCGAGGCGCGGCTGATACGCTGCAGGCCGTCTTCGAGTCGGGCAAGGCGGATGCGACTTGCGTCTCGGTGGAGAAGCCGCACGTTGGCTGGCCGGACAATCTCACCCTCATGTACTGGGCGGCAGTGCCCGGTCGCGTCGAGGTCGCCAAGCTCCTCATCCAATATGGCGTCGGCGTCCACCACGAGCTGCCGATCAAGGGCAACGGCGAGCGTGGAATGACCTCCCTGCACGAGTCGCTAGCGCCCAGCCAGTGGGGCGACAAACAGCGTACTGAGGGCAAGCGCGAGGTTGCCCGCATCCTCATTGAGGACGGTGCTTTCTACGACGTTCACTCCGCCTGCGCCCTCAATGACACCGCCCGCCTCAAGGAACTTATCGATGAGGACTCCGAGGTAATCAACGCGGGCGAGCACTACGGCATGACCCCGCTCCACTGGGCCGCCCGCGCGGGCTCCATGGACTGCGCTGAGATGCTGCTGGAACGTGGAGTGCTCGTAAATCCACTGAACAAGGCACGCCGCACTCCTCTCCAGCTTGCAGCCGAGACAGATAAGGCGAACATGATTCGCCTCCTCGCCCGACACGGGGCCGATCTGAACACGCAGGACAGGAAGGGACGCACACCCCTCCACCGGGCAACCTACCAGGGCTGTGTCGAGGCTTCCGAGGCCCTCCTCGAAGTGGGAGCCGATCCCACGGTCCTCAACAAGAACGGCAAGACCGCCTTCGAGATTGCCAGAAAAGACGCGAAATACTTCAAGACCCGAGCATAAGGAGACCCACATGGACACGACTAATGCAGTCAGACATTGGAATAACTGGTTCCCCAAGGACCAAGAGCAATTCGAGCTATCCTCAACCGAGGAACAGTTCATCGCCGCTTCCATAGGTACTGAGCGCAGGAACTGGGTGGGTACCCCCGACATCGGACGAATGGAAGCCATACTGGTCGAAGAACCGGACGTGCTCGACCGCATCGGAAGCGTACTGCTTCACCGGCTCTTGCTGAACAGGAACGGTTGCGGGCCTGCCGTCAAGTTCATGCTCGACCACGATATCGCCCTCGATCTTGACTCCACGGAGTACAACAATTTCTTTGACGCCGTGTACATGGGTGCGATGGACGTGGCCCGAACCGTGTTCGAGTCGGGCGCGGCGGATGCGACGGGCATCTCCGTCCTGAAGCCCCATGTCGGCTGGCCCGATAACACGTCGATGCTCTTCTGGGCGGCCACGAGCGGCCACGTTGATATGGTCAAGCTCCTGCTGCAGTACGGCGCGGGTATCCACCACGAACTTCCCATCAAGGGCTGGGGCGAGAAGGGTTCCACTTCGCTCCAGGTAGCGGCGGCTCCGGGCTGGAGCGAGGAGGAACAACCCAACAAGCACGAGGTCGCCCGCATCCTCATCGAGGATGGAGCATACTACGATGTTTATTCGGCCTGCGGCCTCAACGACACCGACCGCCTGCGGGAGCTCATCGACGAAGACGCCGAGATCGTAGACACAACCGACGACTACGCCATGACCCCGCTCCACTGGGCTGCCCGTGCGGGCTCCATGGAGTGCACCGAGATGCTGCTGGAACGCGGACCCCTCGTTAACCCCTTGAACAAGGCCCGCCGCACTCCTCTCCAGCTGGCTGCCGAGGCAGACCGAGCCGACATGATACGCCTCCTTGCCCGGCACAACGCCGATCTGAACACCCAGGACAGGAAGGGACGCACGCCCCTCCATCGCGCCACCTACGAGGGCTGCGTCGATGCCGCCGAAGCCTTGCTCGAAGCGGGTGCCGATTCCACCGTCCTCAACAAGAACGGCAAGACCGCCTTCCAAATCGCCAGAAAGGACGCGAAGTATTTCAAACAGCGGGCATAGAGTACCATCACCCCGTTTTCTCTCCGTGCCCTATGCGGTGAAGCTCTCAATAGCCCGCCTATTGCATAGCAGAAAGGAATCGCCATGACGACCCACAGACCGCTTCCCTCCAACCCCGACCTGAGGATATTCAGAAACCAAGTTCAGTCCCTCATGAACGCTCAAGCATCGAAGGACAACGGTGCTGACCTCTCCGTAGCAGACGCTCGTGATCTTGTCGCCCGCGAGTACGGCTTCGACGACTGGGACGCCCTCCGCACCGAGATCGAACCCTCCTCAACCTACACGGCGCGGGCGGAAGCACATAAGGCCGCGTTCCCGCCCGACCACGAGTTCTTCGTGGCCGTCGGCGAGCTCGATCTCGACCGTGTCCGCGAGCTCCTGGATGACGACCCATCACTCGTCAACGCGGACGTGCGAGGCACCGCCTCCATCCGGGGTAACTGGGGATGGGGCTCTCCCTGGGGAGACCCGTCCGAGGGCGAAACGGTCCGAGCCGTACACTTTGCCGCGTATACGCACGCCGACCTCCTCCGCCTGCTGATCGAGTACGGCGCGGATGTCGACGCTTTCGGCTACGAAGGGAACCATCAGTGGTCGCCCCCATTGGTGCTCGCCTGCTGGGAGGGGTCGAGAGAGACCGTTCGGATCCTCCTCGAAGCGGGAGCCAACCCCAATCTGCCCGCAATCCACGGCGGTTCGCCCCTCCACTCCGCCATCAATCACTGGGACCCGTGGAAGATCGACATTCTCCTGCGCTACGGCGCGAGGCACGACATCTTCTCCGCGGCGGTAGTGGGTGACCTAGAGGAAGTCAAGAGGCAGATGAACGACGGAGACTTTCTCCTCACCCGGCGCGACATGTACCGGAACCGCACCGCCCTCGAATGGGCCGCCTTCCGCCGCCAGGAGGAGGTCGGCGAGTACCTCATCGAACAGGGCGCGGAGGTGACTCCACAGACCCTCATCTGCCTGGGGATGCTGGATGAAATCAAGAAATGCGTCGAGAACGATCCGGAGTTCGTCAACCGCCGGATCGGGGCCGAGTGGTCCGATCCTCCGCTGCTCTGGGCCGTCCGCTCCGGTCAGATCGAGGTGCTGAAGTACCTGCTGTCGGTGGGCGCGGACCCGAATGGCCGGGGATCGTGGGACCAGATGGCCCTGCCGCTCACGGTCGATCTGCCAGTCGAGACCTCGCTGGAGGCAGCCAAGATGCTCATCGACGCCGGGGCTGACGTCGAAGTCACGCGACGGCAGACTGGACGGACGCACCTTGGTGAATTCACCACCAAGGGAAACCTCAAAGTCGCAGGTCTCCTCATTCAGCATGGAGCGGACGTAAATCGAGTGAACCGGCACGGGAAGACCCCACTGCAAGCGTTGATCTATCCCCCGTCCTGGGAAGAGCGCTACGGCGATCCTCTCATCGGCATTGGGTTCCTCCTGTCCCACGGCGCGGACATCAACGCGCACTCCGACGACGGCCAGACCGCCCTGGACATAGCGATTGAGAAAGAGAACGACACCATCGCAGCCCTCCTGCGAGAACGAGGAGGCCTCCCCGCCGAAGACCTACCCTGACACCCAAGACGCCACCCTTCGCGGGCCGGACTTCCTATGCTCACCCTTCCGGCGGTGTTTCACGGATGCAGCGACTGCGCATACCGCCCAAGCGCCGAGAGAGGAAAGTAGTTGCGGTACAAGTGGTATTTGATCATGAAGGCCGCGCCCAACTCTGGGCCCTGAGAGTTAGGGCCGTCGAGCGGTTCGTACTCGTTCGGTCTTTCGCCAGGTCCGTAACCGGGGAACCCGCATCCTGTGAACTGAGGCTCATCCCAAGTTCCGTCTTCCTGCTGGCGTTCAAGAAGGAATTCAACGCCTCGCGCTACGTACTCGTGCCCTGCTTCGCCTGCCGCAATGAGCGCCATAAGAGCCCAGGAAGTCTGTGACGGAGTGCTCTCGCCTTGTCCTCGAAGGGAGGGGTCGGCGTAGCTGACACAGGTCTCCCCCCAACCTCCGTCCGGGTTCTGACGTGCCAGAAGCCACTTGACGGCCCGCCGTACCCGGGGTTGCCTCATGTCCAAGTCTAGCGCTTCCAGCGCAGGGAGCACGGCGCCTGTACCGTAGATGTAGTTCACACCCCAGCGCCCGAACCACGGGCCATCATGCTCCTGCTGTTCCCAGATATATGAAAGCCCCCGGCGAACGGCCGGGTGTTCCACCGTATACCCCAACTTCGCGTACATCTCAAGTACGTGTGCCGTCACGTCAACGCTGGGCGGATCAAGGAGCTCCCCAAAGTCTGCGAACGGGATTTTCGCCAATTCGCGTGAGTCGTTGTTCCAGTCGAATGCGGCCCAACCGCCGTTCGAGCACTGCATCCCCGTCAGCCAGTTGACGGCACGGTCGAGAGCCTCCGTCCGTGCCCGCTCACCGGTATCGTCGCGCATCCTGGTGGCTGCGAGGTCCGTCACCACAATGGCGGAGTCGTCGATGTCCGGATAGTGGACATTATTGAACTCAAATGCCCATCCGCTGGGTTCCAGGTGGGGTCTGTACACGGCCCAGTCGCCTTTGACGCGGATCTCTTCTTGAATGAGCCATGCAGCGGCACCCCGTATGGCAGGGTGGTTGGCTGGTACGCCAGAGTCGAAGAGTCCGCGCATCGCCAGACACGTATCCCACACGGGAGAGAGGCACGCCTGTACTCTGAGGGCATCACCGTCTTCCGAGGGAACGCTCCAATTCCGCCTGAATCCTTCCAGCCCCTTTGAGATGACGGGGTCGTCCAGTGGGAAGCCGATGGCGCTCAATGCGATGAGCGAATACACCCAGGGGGGCTGAATTCCCGCCCACGAACCGTCTGCTTCCTGGTGTCTGACGATCCAATCGACGGCGGCCTTGATTGCCCTTTTTCGGCCGGGGATGAAAGGAAGCTTGCGATAGATGCGTATGGCCCTGTCCAACACGAGGAACCAACCCTTGAGGGAAAAGGGCTTTGCCTTCCAGCGGGACAACGTGAATGTGACCGGGCCTTCCGGGTAGAGTTCCGTCACCCAGGCGCTCTCGTGTGGGGGCCGAGTGGGATGGAGTGTGAGGATGATGGTCATGGGCACGATGGTCGCCCGCGCCCAGCTTGCGAACCGGTAGATGTTGAAGGGCGCCCACCTCGGCAGCAGCATCATGTCGGGAGGCATGGCGGGGGTTCCCTTCCAGTCCCACTGGCCAAAGAGGGCAAGCCATATCTTGGTGAATACGCGCGCCTTGGGCACACCTCCGCATGCCAGGATAAAGGTTCGGGCCTTCGCCATGTGAGGAGCTTCCGGGGGGTCGCCGGCCAGCTTCAGCGCGAAGTAACATTCGATGGATGTGCTCAGGTCTCCCGGAGCGCCGTAGTACATCCGCCATGAGCCGTCTGCCGATTGCCTGCGTCGGATGTCTTCCGCAATGCGTGGGATTCGGTCTTCTTCCTCCGATCCCAGGAAGTGCGTGAGCATGATGTACTCCGCCTCCATGGTTGGATTGGACTCCAACTCTCCCCACCAGTACCCGTCCTCATGCTGTGTGCGGAAGAAGTACCGCTGTGTCCGCTCCAATGCTTCTCGGAGACGGTTCTCCATACCCTGTTCGATCAACTTCGCCACCCGGTCCTTAGATCGTCTACCACAACTTCATGGCCCCGGCGAGCGGCGGCCTCGACGACATGTCGCCCGATTAAGCCGGACGTGCCGGTTACGAGAATCCGGGTCACAGCTGACGGGCGATAGCCGGGAGGATGCCTTGCACAGCCATCGCCAGGGCGCGTGATGCCCTGCGCGATTTCAATGCAAGAGGGAGGAAGCTCCTGATCGCAGAAGGATGTGACATCGCTCTCAAAGCATGTGCCCACTCCCGTCGACCTCCATCGGCGATGATGGTTGCGATGAACGCAGGGAGGGGGTAATAGGCTTCGTCCAGCACCGCGCGGATCCCTATGAGTGGGATGTCTCTCGATGCCGCTGCATCGGCAATCCAGCGCCCTTCCATGTCTACCACCAATGCGCCGCTGCCGCTGTGTGCGCGGCGTTTAGCTCGCGGCGTAAGGAGCGGTTCGTCCACGGTCAAGACAGCTCCTTCTAGCACCGAAAGGCCCGACTGGCGTAGCAGCATTGCCGCGCGGGTCGTATGAGGAGTGCCGGGGATCGCCGCGCTGGCGCCGTGAAGATAGGAGTTTCCTACCACGAGTTGACCGGGATGAAGATGAGGCACGAGCGCCCCGGCGTATCCCAAGGAGACGAGCAGCCTGCACGGCGCGGCATCGAGAAGGTCTACGACCTGTTCGCCCGCGTTGCGTCCTATGCCGACGACGCTCGCGCGAGTACGTTCGTTGCCGTATTCCAGTCCTCCCAATTCACGTTGGGTCGGGGCAACTGTCAGGAGAGGGGCAGCGATAGTGTCGGTGCCCATGTCATTCTGTCCGCTTGCGATGTGTCCGCGAGCCGGTCTGGGCCGGCCCATCTTGCCGATCTTGGAAAGCTTCGAAATGCTTGACCGATGCCGCAGCGACATCCCGCCCCGTGAACAGCACTTGGGTGATATCTCGGTAAGAGACACGAATCTCGCGTCCTGTCTCAGTCTCGAACAACTGGGCAAACGGTTCGCTCGCACGGGCGTCCCGGTTAAAGAGGTAACCGGTCAGGGATACGTCGTTATCCGTCCTGATAGTAACGTCGCCGCGATAGTGGAAGGCCTTTTCAACGAGTTCTTCGATGCCGTTACCAGCCTCTTTGCCTGCAGCATGGAGCGGCGAACGTTGTCCATCCATTGCTCACAGCCTGCCGGTAAGCGTAGCAACCGTGGAGTCTCGCAGGCCATGCCACGTCGTGAAGGTTGCGTTGATGGCGGAGGGCTCGTAGCCGCAGTGGACCATGCAGTCCTGGCAATTGTGATTCCCGCTCGCCCGGCCATATTCCTCCCAGGCTGTTTCATCCATCAATTCTCGGAAGGTGGCGGCATAGCCGTCTTGCAAGAGATAACACGGACGTTGCCATCCGAATATCGTATACAGCGGGTTGCCCCACGGCGTACATTCGAAATCTCGTTTGCCCATGAGGAACTGGAGAAACAGCGGCGACTGGTTAAGCCGCCAGCGCTTTTTCTTGTCGGCAAGCACCTGGGAGAAGAGTTCCCGTGTACGCTCTCTCTCAAGGAAGGAGTCCTGATCCGGGGCTTTCTCATAGTTGAACCCCGGGGAGACCATCATGCCCTCCACGTCCAGGTCCATCATCGCGTCGAAGAAGTCGCGAACGCGCATTGGCTCCGCCGAGTTGAACAGCGTGGTATTGGTGGTCACGCGAAACCCGCGCCCAACTGCCTCCCGTATCGCCTCGACAGCGATGTCATAAACGCCGTTCCGGCATACCGAAGAGTCGTGCTCTTCACGCAGGCCATCCATGTGCACGCTGAAATTAAGGCGCTTGGAGGGCGTGAAGACATTCTCCTCCAGCTTCTGTTTGAGTAGCAGAGCGTTAGTGCAGAGGTAGACGTACTTCTTACGGCGCGTGAGTTCTTCCACCAACTCGCCGATGTGTGGATAGAGCAGCGGCTCTCCACCGGGGATGCTGACGATGGGCGCTCCGCACTCCTCCACTGCGGCGATGCATTGATCAACCGTGAGCGCGCGCTTGAGCACGTGAGGCGGGTACTGGATCTTTCCACAGCCCGCGCAGGCGAGATTGCAACGCAGCAGGGGCTCCAACATCAGCACAAGGGGATAGCGCTCGCGTCGCGCCAATCGCTGCTTTGCCACGTGCAAAGCTACTGTGCACGCTTGTGAAATAGGCACTCCCAAGATGTTGTGCCCTCACTGTGAACTGACTTCGGGGTAGTGTACCAGAATTCTATAGAGATAAGAGGGTACGGAGCTTGGGCGTCTCCACCCTCACCCACAGGGAGAGTGGCGCGTGACCACGCCTAAAACTCCTGCACGCCGGAGAGCAAGATTGCGGTTACCAACCTCACCGAATAGCCCGGTATGACTAACCTGCTTCTCGCGCACGGCATCCGCGGGTACGGAGTTCGAGTCCTCTATAGGGTTAGATACAAAATAGTGGAGGGGGGGAATCGAATTAGCTACAAAATCAAGCCAAATAGCTGATTATTACCACAATCATTACCACACATTTGTCGAGAATCCGCGAGACTGTTTGAGCACCACGTCGGTGGCCTCGACTGAATTCATAGGCAGAAGCTTCACTCTGAGTGCTGCGCTAGCGCTCGAGGGGACAAGGAGATACGCCTAAACATGGTTCGAAACCCAGCCGACTCACTTTTCCGGGCCAACGTGTCTTGTACTGCGATTTTTCGCTAGGAGGTCCCCATATGGCCAGGGAGACGGTAGGAGTCTCAGTCCACGTAGACTCGGTGAGTTCTCGTACCTCAACCACGCCAGGAAAGGATGGTCTACTGCTGCCTCCTCCCGAGTCATCCAGCAGGCCGTTCCGCACGGCCCACTTCCACCTCGTCCACCAGGCCGTTCCGCACGGCCCAGACCACCAGCTCCTGTTTCGTCTTGATTCCAAGCTTGTCCTGTATGCGGTAGAGGGTGTTCCGTATCGTAACAGTGCTGTTTCCCCTCGCCTCGGCGATCTGGGTGTACGATCTGCCGCCAGCGAACAGAGTCAGAGTCTCCTGTTCCAACGCCGTCAACTCGTCCGACGCCCTTTGAGGGGCGAGCCGTCGCTCCCTCCTTACCATCGCGAAGACCTCTTTCACCGCCTCCTCCGGCATTCTTATTCGGCCCCTGGCGACATCCAGGACTGCATCCACCAGCTCGTCCGGCTGTGAGTATTTCTGAAGGTAGCCTGTCGCCCCGGCGGCGACCGCCTCTATCACCGCGTCCATCTCGGTAGAGGCCGTCAGCATCAGCACTCGCGTATCGGGCAGAAGCTCCATGATCTCCCGGCAGGCATCTATGCCGTCCTTGTGCGGCATCATCACATCCATGACGATGACCTGCGGTCCCAGTTCCTCGGCAGTCCTCACCGCCTCCTCTCCGTCTCCGGCCTGTCCCACCACCTCTAGCCTGCCCGATGCTTCCAACGCATCCTTCAGGCCGTTCCGCATGATCGGATGGTCGTCCACCACCACCACTTTGGTACGATCTGCCGATGACATATCAGCCTCCTCTATCCGCTGCACGGGGAACCACGCATGTAATGGTCGTTCCTCCTCCACTACTTTCCACGACCAGCATTCCGCCCATCCGCTCGGCGTCCGCCCTCATGCCATTGAAACCGCGGCCGCGCTCGGCATAGTCGTCTGGAAGACCCACGCCGTCGTCCGAGACGGACAGCCTGATGCTGTCGGATTCGAAGCCCAGCCTGACATCGACCCTCCCTGGACGGGCATGCAGGAACGCGTTGGTCAGCGCGTTGTGCGCTATTGAGAAGAGACGGGATCGCGTCTCCATGGCAAGCGGAGGTTCGGTTCCCGACTGAGACACTTTGGCGGGAACGGATGTGATCCTTTCGAACGTCGCACAGTGCGACCACAGGACTTGTTGCAGCTCTCTCCCCTCGAAGAGACGACCCTCGTCGATGGGACGCCTCAACTCCCACATGGCCGACTTCGACAGCGTGGAGGTCGCATCCAGAGCGGCATTCAATTCCTCGTTCGACTCCCCGGCCAACTCCCTGGCCCGGTGAATCCCCAGTCCAATCATGTAGGCGGTCTGCGCCGTCGTGTCGTGGATGGCCTGGGAGAGCTCGATGCGTTCTCGTTGCAAGTGACGCTCCCTTTCCACCGCCGCCTGCCTCCTGATGCGTTCGAAACGGACAATGAAACTGACGCACAACACAAGGACGTACATCGCCGCCACTCTGGCTAGCAAGTCTTTCTCATCGCCTGCGACAAGGTCAAGGCCGAGGCCGACCCTCAGGCTCACGAGGGCATAGACCACGGCGTTCATTGTCGTCCAGGCCAACCCGAGCACCAATGACGGGAAGGCCATGACAAACAGCACCAGCGCCGGATAGTAGGCCAGAAACAGGAAGCCCTCGAATCCGCGCTGCAGGACGATACCGATCGTGAAAGTGGCCATGTCCATGGCGCTCAGAAAGAACATCCAGCGCCATGTAACCGACCTGTTCGTCAGGAGCCGGTAGTGGACCAGGGCATTTAGCGTCACGAATGGTACAGGTAGGAAGAGGTATTCGAAGTGGCCCTCGTGATACCAGAAGCCCGGGCGGTAGGCAAACTGCACCACTATAACAAGCCAGATGAGCCAGCGACCCCAGACCGAGACCCATGCGGTATACCGAATCACGTCGGGGTCGGCCCAGCCGGTTGGCGTAAGCCAGCTTGGCAAGCGGCCCCTGCCTGACCTAAGCAACTCCAGTCACCCGGTCCGATCTTGAAGGGCCGGAAATACGTTGGCTGAATTCATCGATGATTAGCCTCGCGCAAGTGTCAGTGGGATTCATTAATGGAAGCTTAGCCCAATTGCCCAGCACGCACTAGTACACAATGTACCAATACAGGATAGGCAAAGTGCTACTTCAAAAGTGAGCAAAAAGGGGGCGTAGATGTTTCTCTTTTGATCTTCCCTCAGCAGCGACCGGAGGTTAGCGTCTAAGCTGCTGGGTTCTGCCCCTTAGGCAGAGCTAGTTGTGACTGCGTTATCCCAGCAGGGAGGCATTCAGTTGACGCCAGTACTTGCTGTAGCTTCAACATTACAACGGTCGCACGTCCTTCTTGGACTCCTGCTCATATCTGCCGCCATATTCGCCTGCGGCGATAAACCGTCCCTCGTGGAAGATACATCCGAGCCCGCTTCAGCAACCGAGGGTGATGCCGCCACGTCTATTCCGGCGCTGGAAACTTCCCGAATGTCGTTGGACGAGTACGTGGCGGCCACGTGCAGTGGGGCAGAGGAATCGGAAATTCTGACCTACACCTATGGGGAATACTCTGAGGAGTTGAGCCGTGGAATTGAGATAAATGAAACGCTCAACGCACCGACTGAATTAGCACAATATCACAGCGCAATTACTGCCTACCTGAGAGCGGTCAAGACGGGGGTGGACGACTACGGCGGCTCCAAGGACGACGTGATCACGGTTGAGGGTGTGGAGGCCATCTTGGTCGAGGTAGGACTCATCGAGGCAGTCATAGAGGCGATTACCGCCATGACTCCCGATGTCCGCGAGCGATTGGAGGAGGCTGGCTGCTTTGGTGAAGATTCCGCCGGCCCGCCGGGCCAGTTGGAGACCGGCTCTAGTGAAACTCCTGACAGCGGCAAGCCTACGCCGGAGCCTGAGCCGACTCGACCCGCCGCACCAACCCCAACTGCTGTGTCCCCTCCCACCGCGACAGCGATTAGCGAACCACTTTGCCAAGCGATCAATTACAAGCAGACAAGCGCCGTTGAGGATCTTATCGAAGCCGGTGTGGACGTCAATGCCAGGTGCGAGAGCCAGGGAACAGGGTGGTACGACGGAGTTGTCCCGCTCCACATCGCTGTGAGCAGCGAGTGGAACCACATCGTCCAATTGCTTTTGGACGCAGGTGCAGACACCGGTGCAAGGGGCAATTCACCTCTTTGCCTGGCCGTGAATTATGGCTTCACAGAAACGGTCAGTCTCCTTGTCGAAGCCGGAGCCGATATAGACGAACGTTGCCAGTCCAACAGAAGCTGGTATCAAGGGACCACACCCACAGCCATAGCTGACAAATACGATCGCTCCATTGTCCAGCAGATCCTGCAGGACCCACCGCCGGCCAGTCAATCTGGTCCAAGAACCAAAGATTCCTCGGACCGAGACCGTGAGGCCCTGACAAAGTTCTTCGAATCCACAGGCGGCTCTGGATGGACCTACAGCGATAACTGGCTGACCGACGAGTCCCTCGCAAGGTGGTTCGGGGTCACCACGGATGAAAATGGGCGAGTAACGGACCTCGCTCTTTTCGACAACCAGCTCACGGGACCGATACCGGAATCGCTGGGCGAACTGTCAGAATTGCGCTGGATTGACCTGTCCGACAATGCACTGACTGGGCCTTTGCCTGAAGGACTCCAACATCTTTCTCAGCTCCGGTGGCTTTACCTGAGCAACAATGAACTTAGCGGCCCCATTGGCCAGCCAGTCTGGAAACTCTCCCTGCTGCGCCAACTGGAATTGGAGAACAACCGCCTTACAGGTCCCATCCCGCAGGAAATGGGCCAATTGTCGAACCTCAAGTCTCTGCATCTGGGCAACAACCAGTTGACCGGCCCAGTTCCGCCAGAACTGGGGGATCTCAGGAACCTGATCGGCCTCCACCTATTCGACAACCAACTCAGTGGGCCAATACCTTCCGAACTGGGCAATCTGGGCGACCTGCGCCGACTCCAATTCCATTCTAACCAGTTGAGCGGGCCGATCCCGGGAACGCTGGGAAACCTGGACAGACTTGCGCTCCTGACCCTGCACGACAATGCCCTCAGTGGAAACTTGCCGCGGGAACTGGGGGACATGACTTCCCTCAGGGTGTTGTTGCTGCACAATAACCAATTCACAGGACAGATACCGGATTCCTTTGGAAATTTTGAGGATCTCGTACTGCTGTCGCTTCACGACAACCTGGTGGAAGGAGAGATACCGAAAGCGTTGGGCAAGCTAACCAACTTGGTGTCAGTCTCTCTATTTCAGGGTACCGATCTGATCGGTGAAATCCCCGACGGGATCGACGCCACCATTGAGGGTGTGGAGGAAGTTATGAAACACCTGGGCGGGCCGGCCAGCGCTGTCGGTGATGTGGGCAGTACATCTGTCGGCCTGATCAGAGGCGCCTTCTTCGGCATCTTAGGCTTCTTCGGCTTGTGGTAATTGCCATGCTCGATACGAGATTCATGCAGAAGGGAAACTGCGTTAGGTCGATCCTAGCGTTGTTTGTTTCTCTATCTGCGTTGACGGCACTCATTTAAGTGGGGCCGTACCAAAGAGAACAGCTGTCGTGAGAAGTCACACAGTGCGGCCCCCTGAAATAGTCTAGTTGGGAGGTCAGGCAATGAGAAAGCCACTGCTCCAGTGGCTGCCGACTCTTCTAGCCCTCTGGATCACCCTGTCGGTCATCCTCGCCTGCGGGTGCAACGACGAGGCACGAGAAGATGTGCCCAAGGCATCAGCCTCTGGTGAACCATCTTCCGCAACTACGCCTATGGCCGACGCCGCTGGCGGTACTCCTGTAGAGATCACCCCAACGGCCACACCGGGCCAGCTGGAGACCGGCTCTAGTGTAACTCCTGACAACGGCAAGCCTACGCCGATGCCTGGCTCCGGGCCACCTACAGGGTCGACCGCCACGGCTACACCGGAGCCTGAGCCAACTCGAGCCGCCACATCGACGTCCACGCCCACACCTCAACCCACTGCCGCACAACCCGCCACGGCTATTCCGGCGCCGGAAACATCACGAATGTCGGTGGACGAGTACTTGGCCGAAATGTGTGTTCAGGAGGAAACCGCGAGGTCTGATCAGGAAATGACAGATTCTGGCGGGACCGTGACGGATGAGGAAATGAAGCAAAGGTCGTTCGAGCTAGGAACTCAAATAGCAGCACTCGAAGCGATCGACCCTCCGGCTGAATTTGGGTACTTTCACGAACAACTCATAGTCCTCTTGAAGAGCGAAAAGTCGGTGTGGGACAACCCTGATGAATATAAGGGCGAAACCGTCGTCGGATTCGTCGGCGATGAGCCTGTGCATGCCCCTGCATATATTGCGGCACTGTTTGACAATCTCGAAGTCTTTACTGCGGCGATGAAGGCCTTGGATCCGGGGGTTCGGGAGCTTCTGGCTGCAGCTGGCTGCAACCTTGAAGGTCTCGCAGGAATGGATGCTAACGAGACAGATATCGAGCTAGAGGTGGGAGAAAGTGTGCAAGCGGCACTGGACAAACCAGGCGAGTGGGATAACTACTTCCTCGAAGCCGATCAGGGAGAACGGTATGTGATTGAAGTGGGGAGCGGAACCGTGCCCGACATGTGGGTGATTTTGCCCGACGGCCTGCAAGTCGACCTAGAGTCCAAACCGGGAGAAGAAAGGAAGCCCATCTACTGGGAAGCAGAAATTGGGGGCATGCATCACATTGTCGTTGGGGGAGATGGAACAGGCTCCTATTCCATCTCAGTGTCGTTGGACCCCAGGCCAGAAGGCCCCACGAACGTGAGATCCGTCCATGAAGGTTCGGCAATGCGCGTCAGTTGGGAACCGGCGGATGGAGCGGACTACTATAACGTATATTTCCACGACAACGACTACTGCGCGTCGGGCGTGTACGCACGCACCCTGGGAGGGTGCGAGGAACTGGCTACGAATGTGTCTAAGACGACCTACCTCCACGCCAGTCCCTCTGACGGCTACAACTACTATTGGGTAGTCGCCTGCAACAAGGAGGGCTGCTCGGAGATCGACTCCGACAACCCGGCTACACAGTCGGAGGCCGGCTCGACCGGATCTATAGCCACACCTACGCCGGCGCCCACTGCACCAACCCCTACCTCCACACCAACGTCAGTGCCCACTGCACCAACCCCTACCTCCACACCTATTCCAGTGCCCACGGCACCAACCCCTACCCCAACGACAGTGCCCTCGGCACCAACTCCTGTCCCCACACCTACATCGGTGCCCACGGCAACGGCAACCCCGGTGCTCCAGAGCGCCACACCCTCAGTTCCCACCAACATGCGCTATGCCCTGGAAGGCTCTGCCATACGCATTACCTGGGATCGGGTGGCCGGAGCGGACTACTACAACGTCTACCATGACGACCTCCATGACTCCCGCTGCACGTTATACAGGGACGGAAGCCCCCGTTTGTGTGATGAGCTGGCAATGAACATTGTCGGGACAACCTACCTGCACATCAGTCCCGCCGTCCGCAACAACTACTACTGGGTGACGGCCTGTACCGGCGAGGTGTGCTCGGAGATCGAGTCTGCGAACCCGGCCACACCTATCGAGGCCATTCCCAGCGGCCCAGGGAACGTGCGGTATACCCGTGAGGGTGCGGCAATACGCGTCAACTGGGATCCGGAGGTGGGTGCAGACTACTACACCGTCTACTACGACGACTTTCACGACTCCCGCTGCAGGTTGAATAGGGACGGAAACCCGGGCTTTTGCGAGGAACTAGCCACCAACGTGACCCAGACCACCTACGTCCACACCGAACCCGACAAGGACAAGAACTACTACTGGGTGGTCGCCTGCAACAGGGGGGGCTGCTCGGAGATCGACTCAGACAATCCGGCGGTTCCGTCAGAGACAAGCTCGACAGGGCAGACCGGAGCGGACAGCGAGCCGACTGGCCGCCGGGAGGTGAGGTTCACGGAAAGCGGTCCCACCGCCCGCTCGATCCTCGAAAACACGCCCGGGGGCATCAACGTGGGCGATCCCGTTACCGCCGATGCTGACGGAAAGCTCACCTACACCATGAGCGGGCCGGATGCCGGCAGTTTCTCCATAGTTTCCTCTACTGGTCAGGTGCGTACGAGGAATGGCGTCACCTACGACTATGAGACCAGGAACCGGTACCAGGTGAACGTTGGAGCGTCCGACGGCGACGGCGGGAGTGCCTCGATTGATGTGGTCATCAACATCGAGAATCTGGTTCCCGCGTGCGAGCCGGTCAGGAACCTGCGCACCAATCACGGCGATCGGCACCTTGTGGTCAATTGGACTCCAGCGTCGCAGAGAGAGAACAGTGCGCTCGTACAGGGATACCAGGTTCAGATGCTCCATGGGGACAATGGTGCGAGGACAGGCCAGTACCTGGTGCTCGGTCGTAGCATAGGCTCAGCCATATTCGACGGTTTGCAAAACCTTGACAAGTATTGGTTTCAGATTCGCCCCATTGGAGCAGAAGGTGACTGCGGGTGGTCTCCACCGTTTCTGGGAATTCCAGCCACCTATCTGGCCCCCATGTACCCTGGAGACCGGTTCCGTACCGACCCCGTGGGCGGTCCTGATCGCAACTGGAGATTCCTGACGGATGGGCGCTGCCGGTACACCAGGGGCGACGTAACTGCGGACGCCAACTGCACATACTCGAATACCGGTCCAGACACCAGCAGAATTGTTCTCGAGTTCGACGATCCATCCCGCGGCTCTTGCGATATAGCCCTCGCATTCTCATCCCTGACTGCGGGATCATTCGTCGAGGATTGCTTCGGGGCAGGGGTCAACACGGAAACGCCCTTCGACACGAGCTTCAGGATGCCGTCACTGGCTCCCGGGGCCGGGGACAATGTTGACCCAACGCCCAGCGAAGAGGTATCCCAGCTGGCGCCGCGCAACCAGGACGAATTCGACTGGCTTGTATTTGGAAGGGATGATTTCATTCCCGGTCTGTGTTTTGGATCTTGCCTCCGTGGCAAGCCACCGGAAAAGGGCGTCGCAAAGACTTTTTATATCGACGCCGACGGTGGACGTCATGAATCCTACGGCGAATATGAATACGAGCGGACTGGACCCAACCGGGGCAAACTGACTCTGCGGATGCGCGGAGGAGGCGCTTGGGTGTTCTTGCTGGATTTCGAACCTTCAGGCAACGTCCGCGCAACGATAACTGATCGTGACGGCAACGTGACTACCTGGCCGGGTAGCCTGTATGCCGATTTGACCCTTGGAGCGCAGCCCATCCTGTTGCCCATCCCGCCGTCATGGTGGGCCGCCATCGCCATCGAGGCCGATTACACACCGGAGGAACTCGCCATAGATGGAGTTCGGGAGGAGTTCGTACGGAACGCCTTGGTTGGCCCGCTGCTTGCTCGGGCCGTTGCATGCCCTCTTACCGTCTCTAATTGTACCGGTACCAATTTCAGTCAAGACTACCTCCGCTTGGGACGCAACCGGGCCATTCTGATAGTGGAATTTCCCGCACGCGATCCTGAAGTATTCGACAGCCTCGAAGAGCCTCTGAGGACGCTGAGGAAGACACTGAATGGAAGTACGTACTCGTTTGACATTACCTACACGGCCGACGGGGCCGCCGAGTACACCCTCACCATCACCAAGGAAGGCCATGTTCCCGTTGTCAAACGGGGCTTTGTCGATTTCAAAGGTGACAGCATCGAGCTCGACGAGTTCCCCGAGGAGATACGCCTTCCCGTGGCTCCCCCACAGGCAACCGGGCAGGACCGGTCCCATGTGGCGGTCGCTGCGGCGCTCTCCGCTTCCCGAATCCGCGGCAACGACCTCCAGACCTTCCTGATCAGTGACGAGGGAGTGCTACCTGCGTCCTACCAGCCAGGCGAGTGGCTGGAGCCCAAGGACGGGAGCAATCAGAGGATGATGATCGTGTCGGCAGGTCCGGTCGCCGCGTCTTCTGGGAACAGCACTCAAGGCGTGCAGTACGCAGCGACGAACTGGTTCTCCCCCAATTCCGGAGAGTCTGCCCTCGCTACTCACGCGGTTCTTCGTGACCTCTCAACGGCCCCTACACTCCATCTGGCTTCCTTCGCGAGCAGTCGGTCCTATCTCTTCGGCAATACGTGGAGTCCGCACAAGCTCGCTGCTCCCGCGATCACGCAGCTTCAGGTTGTCTGTATGCAGCAGGATTCGGGGATACCGACGCGGGGCGACAGGTACTTCTCTCAGCCCAAGTCTGCTGAGGGTGTGGTGCAACTGTGTCAGCGAGATTGCGTGTTGAATGAGACGACCAACATTCAGCAATGCGTGTGGGAGTGCGAGGAGAATGCCAGGAGAAACTGAGAGTAGCTATATCCATGAGTGAGTATCAGCGCCTGGTGTGCGGACATACACCGACAACCGGCAACAGTTCGCCTTGCGTCAACTCTGCCCGTCCAAGCACGACAAGGGAGGATACGAATGAAAGAGTACAAACTGATCTTCGGAAGGCCGGTGAGGTTCTTGGGGGGTACACGCGCCCGCTGCAGCCCCAATGCGCTCTATCGCTCTGTGTGGGCTATGACACTGATCGGTGTTCTGCTCATTGCCCTCGCCGCCTGTGGAGGAGACGACAGTCCGGCGTCCGAAGGAGACCTTGCCGGCGAGCCGTCGACGGTTCAGGCGGAAGCGCAGGTAACCGAAGCTCCCAAGGCCGACGATCAATCCGCCGGTCAGCCTTCTACCTCTCAATTGGCTTTCGAGCCGTGTGAACCCACTCTCGGAGAGAATAGGGAGGTGCTCGCCGCATTCTATCACGCCACAGGTGGTCCAAACTGGACCGACAATGAGAACTGGCTCACCGACGCTCCGCTCTCTGACTAGGCTGGAGTCGGCGCTCTTTCGCAATCGATGGAGGATCGCCTTGTGGCCGAGTGTGTAACCGGCCTGGAATTGGGAAACAACAATCTGAGCGGGGAGATTCCCGCTGAACTGGTCAAGCTCACGGATATTGTTTTTCTGTACCTGGGCGGGAACCAGCTGAGCGGGAAGATTCCGGCTGAACTGGTCAAGCTCACCGGACTGGTGGACCTAAACCTCTCCGAGAACCAGCTGAGCGGGGAAATCCCTGCTGAACTCGGCAACCTCTCTGAACTGGTGGTTCTACGCCTCTCCGAGAACCGGCTGAGCGGGGAGATTCCGGCTGAACTCGGCAACCTCTCTGGACTGACGAGTCTACGCCTCTCTGAGAACCAGCTGAGCGGGGAGATACCCGCTGAACTCGGCAACCTGACGAACTTGGAGTGGGTGTTTCTGACAGGAAATGTACTCATGGGGTGCGTACCCCAGTCTCTGCTGGACGCCCCTGGTGACGCCAATCGTCTTGACCTGCCCGCATGCAACTAACCACCCAATACCGGCCCCTTCCGGGCTCCAGCTCAGATGTCGGCTGGGGTCGAGACAGGGGCCCACAGAAGGAGGAGAACATGAGAATAGCGGAACGTCCCTGTCCCACCGTGGCGACAGCGGAGGGGGCCTGACAGAGTGTCAGGCATTAGTCTGAGGAAGGTCTGGATTGGCGTCGCCATAGCACTGTCGGCGGTGGCGTGGGCTTGTACTGTCCCCGCTCACACCCCTCTCACCCCGGTGAGGGTCCATATTCCCGTGCCCACCCCGGAGGGGACATTTGCTCCCGTGCCCACCCTGGAGGCCACCCCGGAACGGGCGCCCTGGGACCCGCCTAGTCTGTTCGTGGTTGACAGGTCCGAGTCCTCATTGTCGGTCGCGTGGAACAGCGAATACAACGCGATGCACTACGAATTGCGACGCAGTGACTCTGAGGACGGGGAGTATGCCATCGTGGCGACGAAGGTGGCCGCCCTGGGCCTGGTGGACGAAGGCCTCCAACCGGACAGCGTCTACTACTACGTGGTGCGGGCTTGCAACGACCTTGGATGCAGCGAGTTCAACGACGACCCGGTGGCGGGCCTGACCGAGTCTGATGCCGACGTCGACGCCCCGGCGGTCCCCAAGATCGTCAGAATCGGCACCAAGATAGTCGTCATCTTCCCCGACCTTGACGTGGTGATCTGGACCGAGGTGGAGGGCGCGACCTACTACAAGGTGTACAGGGCAGGCAGACAGTTGAGTGAAGTAAGTGCTCCGTTGACCCACAGTTCACATGTGGACCTGGGCCGCTCCTGGCTCCTGTCGTCCGGCACATCATATCAGGTCAGTGCTTGCAACAAGGCCGGCTGCTCCCCCCGATCGCAGAAAGTATTCCAAGGGGAAGGTGTTTCCCGCGGGAATGCCGAGATTGAACGGACTCCTGCTAATGCAGGCGCAGACGTCAGCGCAACCGACGCCAATGTCGATCCCCTCCCAGGGGAAGATGTCTCCCGCGGGAATGTCGAGATTGTACCGACTCCTGTTGATGCAGGCACAGATGTCAGCGAAGCCAAAGCCAATGACGACATTCTTCTTCCCGAAGCCATTTGGCGGGAACAAATAGACATTGTGCGGACTCTTGTTGATGCTGGTGCGGACGTTAACGCGCCGGATGTCCTTGGTAACCCGCTACTCCAGATTGCCGTGCGGGGCAACAAAGCCGACATTGTGCAGATCCTCATTGACGCGGGTGCGGACGTTAACGCCCGAGGCATGCATGGCGATCCCATTCTTCACGAAGCTGTAGACTCCCCTTTTAAGAATGCCGAAGTAGTGCGGATGCTCATTGGCGCGGGCGCGGACGTAAACGCGAGGGACCGCTTTGGCGAACTCCTTCTCCACAAGGCTATCTCGCACAACCGCGCCAACGTTGCGCAACTTCTCGTCGATGCGGGTGCCGACGTTAATGCGACGGATGCATTTGGAGACTCTCCTCTCCAGGTTGCGCGTTGGTACAGGCGCACGGAGATCGTGGAGATTCTCCTCGAAGCAGGCGCCGTGGAGTAGCTGGGAGCTGGATCCACAAATGCCTGACAACAGTTTGATCCGTGAAATCCCGTCTGAATTGGGCGAACTCCTCGGCCTGACGGTTCCGGACCCCGCTGAGAACCAGTTGAGTGGAGAGATTTATTGTGAACTCGGCAACCTGACGAACTTGGAGTGGGTGCACCTGACAGGAAATGCACTCATGCGGTGCGTACCCCGTCTCTGCTGGACACGCATGGTGACGCCCAATCGTCTTGACCTGCCCGCCTGTAACTAACCACCCAATACTGGCCCCTTCCGGGCTCCAGCTCAGATGTCGGCTGGGGTCGAGACAGGGGCCCACAGAAGGAGGAGAACATGAGAAGAGCGGAACATCCCTGTCCGATCGTGGCGACAGCGGAGGGGGCCTGGCAAAGTGTCAGGCATTAATCTGAGGAAGGTCTGGATTGGCGTCGCCGTTGCCCTGTCCGCGGTGGCGTGGGCTTGTGCTGCCCCCGCTCCCGGGCCGGAGAGGGTCCATGTTCCCGTGCCCACCCTGGAGGCCACCCCGGAACGGGCGCCCGGGATCCCGCCTAGCACCCTGTTCGTGGTTGACAGGTCCGAGTCCTCGCTGTCGGTCGTGTGGGAAAGCATCAACCGCGCGACGCACTACGACGTGCAACGCAGAGACTCGGAGGACGGGGAGTATGCCATCCTGGCGACGAAGGTGGCCGCCCTGGGCCTGGTGGACGAAGGCCTCCAACCGGACAGCCTCTACTACTACGTGGTGCGGGCGTGCAACCACTTTGGATGCAGCGAGTTCCACGACAACCCGGTGGCGGGCCTCACCGAGTCTGATGCCGACGTCGGTGCCCCGGTAGCCCCCAAGGACGTCAAAGTCGTCAAAAGGATAGTCCATGTCTTGCCCGACCATGACGTGGTGACCTGGACCGCGGTGGAGGGGGCGACCTACTATAACGTGTACAGAGCAGGCGATCTGTTAACTAAGGTAAGTGCCCCCTTGACCCGCAGTTTACATACGGACCTGGGCCGCTCTTTAGGCCTGTCATCCGGCACATCCTATCAGGTCAGTGCTTGCAACAAGGCCGGCTGCTCCCCCCGATCACAGAAGGTATTCCAATGGAGAAATTCGTAGCATGGTCTTCCGCGGCCCGCCTTGGGTTTTGAATTCCCCTCGTCTATGAGATCTCAACAATCGCGAATCAGGACACGGAGCACTTTGAAGCAAGCATTCGTGCTCGCCGTGGGAGTGCTGACTCTGCTGGTGATGCCGGCTTGCGACCAGATTTCCATTGTTCCGACGTGCCCGTCCCCCGAGACTTCGCCTTCCGACTATGCGGACATAGGCTCCGCGGTCTGGGATGGCAATGTTGAAGCTGTACAGAGATTCATAGACGAGGGGTCTGACGTAAATGCGACGGACCTCGATGGCAACCCTCTTCTCCTCAGACCGGCTGGAAGGGGTTGTAGCTATGACATCAGCATCATTGAGATCCTCATCGACGCAGGCGCAGACGTAAACGCCACTGATGTCGAAGGCAACCCCGTTCTCCACGAGGCCATCTGGCAAAGCCAAATAGAAATCGTGCGGATTCTCATCGACGCAGGTGCGGATGTTAACGCGAGGGACGGCGACGGCGACCCCCTACTCCACGAAGCTATCTGGCGAAAGCGTTCCGAAGTCATACAGATTCTCCTTGATGCAGGTGCGGACGTTAACGCGAGGGACGGCGACCCCCTTCTCCACGAAGCTATCTGGCGTGGCTATCCTGAGCTTGTCCGGATTCTGGTTGATGCAGGCGCGGACGTTAACGCGAGGGACGACGACGGCGCCCCCCTCCTCCACGAAGCCGTCTGGCGCGACCATGTCGAAGTCGCTCGGATCCTCGTCGATGCAGGCGCAGACGTTAACGCCAGCGAAGACTATCGCAACCCCCACCAGCCGGAAGCAATCTTCACGGGGAATGCCGTGATTGTACGGATTCTGGTTGATGCAGGCGCAGACGTTAACGCAACCGGCGCCAACGGCAACCCTCTTCTTCACCAAGCCATGTGGCGGGGCCAAATAAACATCGTGCAGACTCTTGTTGATGCAGGCGCAGACGTTAACGCGCGAGACGGCCACGGCGCCCCCCTCCTAAGGGAAGCTGTCTTCCACGGGAATGTCGAGCTTGTCCGGTTTCTGGTTGATGCAGGCGCAGACGTTAGCGCAGCCGACGCCTATGGCAATCCTCTTCTTCACGAAGCTATCTTGCGGGGCCAAATTGACATTGTGAGGACTTTTATTGATGCAGGTGCAGACGTTAACGCGACGGATGCGTTTGGCGACCCCCTTTTCCACCAGGCTATCGAGCGCAACCGTGCCAACATTGCGCAGCTTCTCGTCGATGCGGGTGCGGACGTTAATGCGATGGATGCATCTGGCGACTCTATTCTCCAGGTTGCGCGTTGGTTCGGGCGCACGGAAATCGTGGAGATTCTCCGCGAAGCAGGCGCCGTGGAGTAGCTGGGAGCTTGATCCGCAATTGTCTGACAACAGTTTGATCGGGGCAATCCCGTCTGAATTGGGCTAACTCCTCGGTCTGACCGATATGGACCTCGCTGAGAACCAGTTGAGTGGAGAGATACCTGGTGAATTCGGCAAACTCTCTGGCCTGACGAGTCTAGACTTCTCCGAGAACCAGCAGAGCGTGGAGATTCATTGTGAACTCGGTAACCTAGCCGACTTGGAATGGCTTGACCCACGTGACAACCAGCTGACCGGGGAGATACCGACAGTACTGGGCAACCTCACGAATTTGAAGTGGGTGTACCTGGCAGGAAATGCACTCACGGAACGCGTACCCCAGTCTCCGCTGGACGCCAATGGTGACGCCGCTCGCCTTGATCTGCCCGCATGCAACTAACCTCCAACGCAGGCGCCCTTTTGGGCTCTAGCTTTGATGTCAACTGGGGTGGAGATAGGGGTGTATACGCGCTTGTCGACCCATAGGTCGCAATGCGGCCATTGGGACTCGGATGACCATCGCCCCAACTCTCGACCAGCCGGAATGCTAGTGGGGGCAAGGTTTGGCTTTTTCTCGTCTTCGCTGACCGTCGTGCAGTTCTGCCTTCAGGCAAAAATGGTGGGTATAGGAATCGAACTCTAGACTACGAATGGAGTTGGGGGGAATTCGGGCACAACTCTCCCCGCGGTTGCTCTCTGTCCCCGCAGGGCGGTCACAGCTGAACAAGCGAAAGGAGTGGGCCGATGGCCGGTTTCGACGTAAGAGTCTGAGAGAACACTCCGATGGAGGCACGGGACGGAGCGGTGCTCCGCGCGGACGGCTACAGCCCGACATCTGTCGGCTGCTACCCTGTGTTGCTCCAGCGCACTCCGTATGCCAAGGCGTCAGAGTCCAACGCGGCGACGGCGCGGAATCTCGCCGCCCGCGGGTACGTCGTCGCGGTCCAAGACATACGAGGCCGTTACGCCTCGGAGGGCGACTTCATATGGCAGTTCCAGGACGGTGCCGAAACCTTCGACGTGCGGGACGGCTACGACGCCGTCGAGTGGGCGCGCGCATGGTGCTCAACACGCCGGTCAGCGGGAGCACATGAGTGTGTGACCCTCCGTTCTGTGTGCAGTTCCCGCTGTAGGCGGGTTCACGTCCGGCTCAGGACAGGGCTGCTTTCACTGCAGCTATGACGTCGTCTTCGTCGGGGAGTACGGCTCGGTTCAGTCTCCTGGCATGGGGCACCGGTACTCCCGGGTTGGCGACGCGCTGTATGGGGGCCTTCAGGTGCCCGACGACATCGCTGCCCGCGACGATCGCAGCTATCTCGCCTCCGAACCCGCCTCGTCTGACGGCCTCGTGGACTATGACCAGTCGCCCCGTCTTGCGCACGGACCGCAGCAAGCATTCCGAGTCGAACGGCACGAGGGTCCTCGGGTCGATGACCTCGATCGAAACGCCGTCTTCGGCGAGCTTTGAGGCCGCCGCCTCTGCGACCGGGACCATCGCCAGCCACGCGACAACCGTCACGTCCGCCCCTTCCCGTAGGATGGAAGCTTGGCCAAAGGGTACGCCCTCATGTCCCTCCGGGACGGGTCCGGTTACGCCGTACAGGTCCTCGTGCTCGACATAGAGCACCGGGTCCGGGTCGCGTATCGACGTTATCATCAGCGCCTTGGCGTCGGCCGGGGACGACGGCGTGACGACCTTGAACCCCGGTATGTGGGTGAACCACGCCTCCAGCGCCTGGCTCATGTAGGCGTTGCCGTGCATCATGTGCGGCGACCGGACCACCATGGGGACCGACATGGCGCCGTCGTGCACATAGCGTGCCTTGGCCCCCGTGTTGACCAGTTGGTCCATAGCCACGGTGATGAGGCCGGTGAACTGCATCTCGATTACGGGACGGAGGCCCATGAGCGCGGCGCCCACTGCCATGCCGGCGAACCCGGACTCCGAGATGGGTGTGTCCATTACCCGGTCCGGCCCGAACTCCTCCAGCATCCCCTTGGTGACCCCAAGGATGCCGCCGTAGTAGGCCACGTCCTCTCCAAAGAGATGCATCCTCTCATCACGGCGCATCTCCTGTACCAGCGCCTCGCGTATCGCCTCTCTGAGCTCCAGGTTTCTCACTTGCCCATGGCCTCTAAAGGCTCGGCGTAAACGTTCGCCAGCGCCGTGCTCTCGTCTGCAAACGGCGTGGCGGCGCACTTCTCGAACGAGCTCTCGATCTCCTCGACTATGGAGTCCTCGGCCGCCTTCGCCGCCGCGGCGTCCTGGTAGCCCATCTCTTCCAGGCTGTTCCCCAGGATGGTGATCGGGTCCCGGCTCTTCCAGTGGGCGACCTCATCGGGCGGCCGGGAGTCTTCAAGCATCAGTGGGTAGTGGCTCAGGAAGCGATAGGTCTTGCACTCAAGGAGGGTCGGTCCCTCTCCGGCGCGCGCCCTGTCGACCGCCTTCTGCGTGGCGTCGTAGACAGCCAGCACGTCCTGGCCGTCGACGACCTCGCCAGGCATCGCATAGGCGGAAGCGCGGGAGGCGATGTCATCTATCGGCTGGCCCACAGTCCCGGGGACCGTCTGGAAATAGAGGTTGTTCTCGCAGACGAATACGACCGGGGCCTTCAACAGCGCGGCGAGATTCAAGCCTTCATGGAAGTCGCCGCGGGCGGCGGCTCCGTCTCCGAAGAAGCAGACCATCACGTCGTCGGTCTTCTTCATCTTCATGGCCCAACCGACGCCGACGGACTCCGGTATCTGGGCACCGACCACGGCAGTGCCCGCCAGGATGTCAAGCTCCGGATAGCCGCTGTGGTGGAATGACTCCTTCCCGGCGTTGATGCTCCCGGAGTTGCCCATGATTGCGTTGAACATCTGCAGAACTGTGACACCCCGTGTCCAAAAAGCCTCCGTCGTTCTAAGGGAAGGCAGTACCCAGTCGCTGGGCCGAAGCCCATAGCAGGCCCCCACCCCGACGGCTTCCTGGCCTGCACTAGGGTGCAGGCCGACGGGCAGACGCTTCTCCCAGGCGAGCTCCAATGCACGCTCAGTGAACCGGCGACCCAGGAGCATAATCCGGTACATCTCCCGCAGGTCCTCTACGGTCAAGATATCGCGAGGTTTCGTCATGGCTGGCTGATACCTCGTCACTTTAGTGTGTCGCGCGGCCGCCGCTGACATCGAAGATGGCGCCGGTCGAGAAGGAGCATTCCTTCGAAGAGAGCCAGGCGACCATCGCGGCCATCTCCTCCACGGTCCCAGTCCGCCCCATCGGGATCTTCTGGACCATGTAGTCGATCTCGCGCTGCTCAAGCTCCCTGTTGGGCCGTGTCATGACCACGGCCGGAGTGATGCAGTTTACGCGTATGCCGGTGAGGGCGAGCTCCTTGCCCACGGACTTGGTCAGGCCGATGACCGCCGCCTTGGAGGCGGAGTATGGCACGCGCTGCGGGTTCCCCTCCTTGCCAGCGACCGACGCGACGTTCACGATGCGGCCGTAGTCCTGCTCCATCATCTGAGGGGCCACCGCCCGCGTAAAGTTAAAGGCGCCCATGAAGTTGCTACGGAATGATACATCCAGCGCGTCGGTGGGCAGCTCCCATATGTTGCCGTAGTCGTATGTACCGCCGCCGCCCGCGTTGTTGATGAGAATGTCGATGCGGCCCCAAGCGTCGATGGTCGCCTGGACCGCTTCCTCGGCCGTCGCCGGGTCCCCGACGTCTCCGACCGCCAGCCTGGCGTCAACGCCCGCCTCTCCGAGACGGGCCGCCGCCGTGTCTCCTCGCTCCTTGTGGAAGTCAACGACCGTTATCGAAGCGCCTTCGGCGCCGAGGCGAGCGGCCGCGGCGAACCCTATCTCCCCACCCGCTCCCGTAATTATCGCAGTCTGGCCGTCGAATCGACCCACGAATCCACCATCCTACAGTCTCTTGAACAGCCGCAATGCTAGCACTTCCGCGACATGCTTGCATACAGCTACAATGTCCTCCTTCAGCTTAAGGGCTTGCGTCATCTTCCTCGTCGTGCTTGGCTCCGTGGGAGTCATAGACAGAAACTTCGCAAGGTTGAGGGATAGGATTGCACTAGGACTAGGGCTTCTCATGAGGTATGCGACCATCATGAGTAGGCATTTCACTGCACCAATCCTGAATGAATCGGGAAGTGGTCACCGCACACCACGTATCGAGCACCTGCACGATGGGTCCTTCAAGTGACCCGCTGGCAGTGGTGGAGCTGGGGGGACTCGTATTAGCTATGAAATAGGGCTAAATTGCCAGATTTCCCACATTTGTTACCACAGATCTTTTGAGAATCCCAGAGACAGTTTCACGCCACTATTACGTAGCAGCGCACCACCCTGTCTCACGTCGAGCCATTGTGCACGCTCAGCTTTGCATCACAACTGACGGTATTCCCGACTGTAATCAGAAACAGCAACTTCACTCCGAGTCTTGTGGAGGCTGTCTATTGGATAGTGCGAATGAGCTTAAGCCTAGTTCTAATCCCAGATGCTCGCCAGCGCGTCGCCCATTGCGTACTTTCGTCTGAGAGCCTAGTTCGATTTTTGGCATCCAGTATCAAGGCGTAGGCGATCCGGGTCAACCCGGAAGAAGCGCGGGAATCCCGTCGCTCTTGCACTGGACTGGCAACAGCGCCTAGACTCTGGCGAACCCAACTACTGAGCACAACTCGCAGGGCAACTGGTATTCACAAAAGCTCATGTCACAAACATCCTGAGTCTACTTCACCTGGCTCCAGATGCGGGATCATCCATTCTGAGTCTAGGTGACCTTATCCGGGGAACGGGGTTCCGTATTCATACCCTGCGGACTCTGTTGTGACTTCTAGGGGATGAGCAGATCATTTGGATCACGGATCTTACAACTGGAGAACTTGAGCGACAGTACAGCCAATTGTAGGCTGAGATAAATCTAGATCTGGCTAGGCCGTAAGCTGGCGGTGAGACTGACCAAGTGCACTCGCGTTCAACGGGCATCAGGGACAAGCCAAGCCCCCGAGGATTACAAGCGGGAATCTTTCAATCCACGCGCCCAAGGACTATTGGACTATTGCCGGAACCACGATCCTGCGGGCGGGGGAGAACTCCACGGCACTTTACCAATATGGCCGCACATATGGAAGACCGGGATCTGAGCAATAACAGACTAAGAGGCCGCTCCGGTGCGCTATTATAGTTAGAGTCACACTTGAGTAACAAGCTCCATCAGCGATGTTCTAGTAGAAAGATAGGCAGGCTTTGGTAGTTGTTGCTGCGTTTTAGGCGAGTCGCGCGGAAACAAATGGCGCTCGCGAAGGATTGATGGGTGGAAACGATCTTCACAGTCCGTAGCGAAGACTTGGGACTTCTGTCCGCCGATAGAGCCGTGGACCTGTTCCGGGAGCTACTGTGGGCTGAAGCGACAGCAACAGGAATTGGAAAGAACCTCATCAACGTTCCCAGTGCCATAACGGTCGCCGACGGCGGGATTGATGCAGAAGTAGTCGACGCCGAACCACAGGGTGGTCAAGGACTCATCAAGCAAGGCCTGACCCGCTATCAGCTAAAGACAGGGACCTTCTCCCTGAGCGGCAGCGCAGACATCAAAGAGATCCTGTTCCGGGCAGGGTCGGCAGAGTTGAGGCCCCGTGTGAAGTCCTGTCTTGACGCTGATGGGACATTGGTGGTAGTTCTCTTTGGATCTGACAATCCTGAGACTAAGGATAATCAGGTCAGACGAAAATTCCTTCAGGCATTGATGGCGGTTGATGAGACGTACTCATCCGCCAAGATCGAAATCTGGCGTCAAAACCATCTCGCCAGTTTCTTGAGTCGGTTTCCCTCGTTAGCACTGAGGGTGACCGGACGCGACACCACGTTATTCCAGTCCCACTTAAGTTGGTCCTCGCAAGATGATATGCGTGCGCAGTTCAAGCAGGGGAAGGCCCAAAGTGCTTTGATTGACGCTCTCCGAGCAGAAATCCGCGGTGCGGACTCGGCGTTGCATACGCGCATTTGGGGGGAAGCTGGTATCGGGAAAACGAGGCTCGCTTTAGAGGCGACACGCGCTGAGGATCTGTCGCCGCTTGTGGTCTATTGCGACACAGCCAGCAAGTTCAGAGACAGTGTTCTCATGAATGAGCTGCTGAATGACGACAATACGTTCACGGCAATTCTAGTGGTCGACGAGTGCGATCCGGACTCAAGGTCATACATCTGGAACAAGCTCAAACATCACGGTAGCCGTATAAGGGTGATTTCGCTCTATGGAGAGTACGATTCTACCTCTGGTGACGTCGTCTACCTAAATGCGCCTGTTCTGGAGGAGGAAGAGATTGTAGGAATTCTCGAGGGCTACCAGCTTCCTGAAGACCAAGCCAGAAGGTGGTCAGGATTCTGTAGTGGATCTCCTCGTGTTGCTCATGTCCTGGGAGCTAATCTCAGGAGCAATCCGGAGGATATGCTCAAGCCGACTGATACCGTAAACGTCTGGGCTCGCTATATCCAAGGTGCAGATGCACCCGATAGCGAAGTCGTTAGACAACGGTCCCTAGTGCTTCGATACATCTCGCTTTTCAAGAGGTTCGGATTCGGCAAACCGCTGTCCTCCGAGGCGCGCGCGGTTGCTGAACTGGTACAGGAAGCTGACCAAAGCCTCACCTGGCCCCGGTTTCAGGAGATAGTGAGGCAACTGCGGGACCAGAGAATCCTGCAGGGCGAGACAACACTCTATGTGACTCCGAAAGCTCTCCACGTGTGGCTGTGGCTCGATTGGTGGGAAACCTACGGTGCCTCTTTTGACTACAGTGAATTCTCCGGCAGATTGCCTCCTCAACTACTCGAGTGGTTCATGGAGATGTTCCAGTACGCGGCGAACTCTCATTTAGCGTCAAGGGTTGTAGAGGACATGCTCGGCCCTCACGGTCCCTTCAGGGACCAAGACTTCCTCCGTACGGAGCGAGGGGCACATTTTTTTTTGCGGCTTTCGGAGGGTGATCCCAGAGCTGCCCTAGCGTTTTTGAAGCAGACGATCGGGACTTGGAACAAAGAGGCTCTTCTCCAGTTCACGAACGGAAGGAGGCAGGTTGTCTGGGCATTGCAGAATATCGCGGTATGGAGGGACCTCTTCTCTGACGCCGCCAGAATTCTGTTGGCTCTGGCTGAAGCGGAAAACGAGTTGCAAATCGCGAACAACGCGAGTGGAGAGTTCACAAGGCTGTTCGCTGTCGGCCCCGGAACCTCCGCGTCAACTGAAGCTCCCCCCGCAGAACGTTGGCCTATCCTGGAGGAAGCACTCATCTCGTCTTCCAGTGAAAGACGACGGCTGGCAATCGGTGCTTGCGAGGTTATCCTGACCTCTGGTCCGGGGCTTCGAATGATAGGTCCTGAGAACCAAGGGCTCCGGCCAGGTGCCGATCTATGGAAGCCTGAAACTTACGGAGAACTGTGGAGTGCGTATCGCCATGCATGGACAATTCTGGTGAATGCGCTAGATGACTTGAAGGACGATGATCGGAATCTTGCGGTCGATGTACTGTTGCGGGGCGCCCGCAAGATGAGCATCATCCCAAGTGCCTCTGAAATTGTCGTGAGGGACATTCGCAGCCTGATCCCCAGGCCAGACTTAGACCAGAGGAAGATCTTGGAGCATGTAGTAAAGATCCTCCACTATGAGTCTGGAGAACTCACTAAGCAAACCAAACTGGAACTGGAACAGATACGTGATGAACTCAGTGGCAATGACTTTGTATCCCTAATGAAACGCTACGTCGGCTTGGATCTTCTGGAGGATCGGTTTGATCAAGACGGCAATTGGGCTGACCAAGCACAACCGAAGATAGAAGAGTTGGCCCAGAAGTCGATGAATGACCCTGGCTTACTTCTCAGCGAACTGCGTTGGCTGGTGACAGATGAGGCGCAAAACGGGTTCAGATTCGGGTACGAGATCGGCATGCGAGATGCCGATGCAAAGTTTCTACCGATGATTGAGGAGGCTCAGCAGAGGATTGGAGCGGAGGGGACGCTTGGCTTCATGGGTGGTTACATGCGCGCCTACCGCGAGATTGACCCCGAAGGCTGGGAGAACTTTGCCGATTGTCTAGCCGATAAGGATCGAACCAGAGCCTGGGTTCCTGAAATCACTCTAAGGTCTGGTTCCCTGTCGGTTAGATCGGCAAGAAGGGTCCTCGGCCTTGTCCAGTCTGGGGCTGTCCCGTTCACGCAACTAGGCAAGTTCGTTCTCGGAGGACTAATCCACAACATTGATCGGGAAGAGTTTGCGGAATGGATCGAGTACTTATTGGCTGAACCAGACGACAATGCAGTCGCCACAGCACTTAACCTTTATGGAATGTACTTCAGAGGAGAAGCATCCGACGATCCGGTCCCGAAAGATCTGACCTTGAGGTTGCTGACTCACGATGCGCTCTTTCGGCAGGGCAAGTTGGGACGATTCCATAACGACGACTACGACTGGACTACGGTTGGCGAATTGTTCCTAGAGGCTTATCCGCAGCATTCTCTGGTGGTGGCGAAGAAGATGCTCCAACACCTTGGCGAAGACGGCACCATAGTAGAGGGCTTTCATTCGAGGTCCCGAACTCTTCTCAACCGGATCGCTCTGATGTTCCCAAATGAACTATGGCCAATGGTAGCCGAGTCGCTGGGTCCTCCCAAGGACAGAGTCGCTTACTGTGTAGAACAGTGGTTGAGAGGAGAGGACATGTTCAGGCCTGGGAAGGTTGCCATGATCGAGGTCTTTCCACAGGACATGATTTGGGAATGGGTCGATGGCGACCCCGGTGCCCGTGCCTGGTATCTGGCCACGTTTGTTCCACCCGTCCTGTTCAGGGAGGAGGACAAACCCTGCCTAGCCGTGGAATTGTTGATTCGGTTCGGAGACCGAGAGGATGTTCGCAGAAATCTTCGGGCCAACTTCTTTACGGAAGGATGGTCTGGCTCGGTGAGTGAGCACTTTGAAGCCAAGAAGAAAGGGGTGCTTCAAATCCGAGAATCGGAAACGGACCAGAACGTGCTGCAGTGGATTGATGAGTATGTCGGAGACTTGGACGCCCGGATAACCGAAGCTCGCATCAGTGAGGAGAGAGGACAGTTCTAACTTTGCGCTTCTTGGATTGCGGACTGGGAAGCAATGGGAGTCCCAGACAGTTGATTGTACGGCAAGTATCTGTTGTTCGGCGAGATTTCTCTATTCTCGGCGAGGATTCACCGTCCGGCTTACGACGATGGACTCTTGTTGTCGCGTTTCCGGTCGCCGGATCTGGGAGTGGAGTCCAAGGTGGCTACGGCTATGCTTTCGGCTGGAGCAGACACGGGCCCCGTACGTTGTCACCTTCCAACTCAGGGTAGCAACGCTTCGTCAATTATGTCCCAACTTGTTGGTTCTGTTGGCCATCTAAATGGCGTGCGATTGCAAAACCCCAGTATGCTGGAAGGTCATAATTGGGTAGGATTGGATGCAAAAGGAGGTGCGGTTATATAACAGCCTTTTCTCTTGGTTCATTCAGAAAAGAAGGTATGTTCTGTTTAGCCTACAGAGCGCAGGGGAAACCAAAGAACTCACGCAATCCAGACCGCGCTTGGCCAGCGAACTAATAAATGACAGAAAACCAGATCCTTAGATCGTTCTGTTGAATGGCACTTCCTTTTCGGACAAGACGACACTGTCGAGGGCTCTGTAGCACAGGCTTTCTCTTCCTCAACGAGCCTTCCTGCACATCGAGGACGACCGGCTTCGCTCCTCTCATTGCTGACGACGCTGGCGACTGTAGCCTTGCCATCCCTATGCACCGGGCCATCCATCGGGCCCTCGCTAGCTTCGCCGATCAGGGATTCAATCTCATCGTCGACGGCGCGCTAACTTAAGGCCATCCTGATATTGTAGACTGTGCCCTCTGCGTGTTCCTCCGCTACCGTCTGTGCTACGTGGGCGTTCATTGCGACCTCGACGTATTGGAGCAGCGGAAACGTGGAAGAGCCGACCGCATCGATGGATGGGCCCATCGACAGTACAAGTACATCCACCTTGGCGCGACCTACGATACTGAGGTCGACACGACTACAACCGGAACTGACAAGAACGCAGACCGGTTGCCCGGTACTTGAACCGTCTGGATGCGAAGTTGGTCGGGACCCAACAGGAGCCAAGTGTTTGACTGTAGGCACTAAGAAACTATCTCAAAATGCGCTCCGACAAGTGTTCTCCACACACGGGCTCAGAGAAAACCACGTTCGCCCTGAGCTTGTCGAAGGGCAATTCTCTGCCAACGCATGTAGTTTTGAGATAGTTTCTTAAGACACCGCTGAGTTACGGGTGCACCACCACTTTTGACAAAATCAAGAACTTTCACCTTGACCCTCGTGCTGGACCTGTAGTCTGAGCCTTTTACCCATGCCGTGGGACGAGAGCCTGCCACTAGTGTAGAAAAAGGGTTCGATCGCACCCCCTTCTATTTCCAGCATTTGCCCCTTTGCCATTCGATAACCCATGCCAGGCTTGGGGATATGTCCTTCGAGAGCATGAGGGCCTTCGCGAGCCTGCGGAGGGGTGTAGTCAAAGCAGGTTATGGGACTGCCACCAACGAATAGGGTGAATGCGCCGGGAGTCTCCTAGGACGGCTGAGGTCAAGGTTATTTCATCTCGCTGCCAGTTCGTCTTGGCCACGAGCCTCGATGCATAGGAGGGAGACCATGAATCCGGCAGCCAGCAGAGCAGAAATCACTAACAGATCCGCTTCGAGATGTCTCTGGAGAGTCTCAATAGCTAGGGGCACCACGAAATGAGTCGCGGTACCTTGTCAAGAGCCCAGTAGAGAGAGTAGAGTAGCCTTGTCGAGCGAGCCCATGCCCAACCGTTCGTGGGAGTACGAGACAGGATATAAGCATTGAACGAGCAGGTCGACACCCTTTTCCTTGGAGATTCCATCGAACTCCTCAGGAGTTTGCCGGATAACTCAGTCGACTTTGTGATTACGTCTCCGCCTTATGCCGACAACAGAAAGAGCACCTATCAAGGTGTCTCTATGGACCAATACGTGCAGTGGTTCACGCCATACACAGCTGAGATTTTGCGAGTGCTCAAGACTGATGGGTCCTTTGTTCTCAACATCAAAGAACGCGCCGAGAATGGTGAGCGCCAAACGTATGTTATAGAACTCATTCTTGAGATGAAGCGTCAAGGCTGGTATTGGATTGAGGAGTACATTTGGCACAAGAAGAACTGCTACCCCGGCAAATGGCCAAATCGCTTCAGGGACGCTTGGGAACGCTGTCTTCACTTCGCCAAGGCGAAGAAGTTTCGGATGTTCCAGGATGACGTAATGGTTCCGGTTGGGAATTGGGCTGATTCAAGACTTCGACACCTTAGCGATACGGACCAAGCAAGAGATGAGTCTAGGGTCGGAAGTGGCTTTGGGAAGAACGTCTCGAATTGGCTAGACCGAGACTTCGTGTATCCCACAAATGTCTTATACATGGCTACTGAAAGCTCGAATAGAGGACACAGTGCGTCGTTTCCAATTGGATTGCCGACATGGTTCATAAAGCTATTCACACGACCTGGCGACTTAGTGCTCGACCCGTTCATAGGGTCAGGAACAACGGCAGTCGCCGCGATCAGACTAGGCAGGCACTACCTGGGCGCTGAACTGAACCATGAATACTACCAATTGGCCGATGAAGCAATATCAGTGGCGCAACCAGCTATCGAAGATCTAACTATCACAAGCAGGTCTGTGGTTCAGCGCTTTGTGTGAATTGGTGACAGTGGATTGATGTGGACCCGAGGAACGTGTCTAAATGCAGTGCATAATCGAGGGATGCACAAACGAAGGAGTCAATAACTTCGGAATACGTCTTAGGAGACCCAATACATCAGCCATCTGGTCGCCTAACACCGAGACATACATCTGCGACTACCATGCCAGCCGCGGACTTAGGGTTGTCGTTCTTCTCGAACCCACTGAGCATAGCGAGCTAGAAACGATTGTCAGGTCAGTGAGCCAACCTGCGTCTCGAACGACACGCATTACTCACACACCCACTGAATGACCGGACTGAGTCGACGCAGTAGGGTTGCTGCCCACTCTTCTTGGAAGCCACACGACCTCGGCGTTGCCAGCCCCACTATTGGCAATGGTGCTCGGAAACTCAATTAGGAAGTCTTGAGTTTCAATTGTCGCCAGTTCGTTGATCCAACTTGAGGGATTTGGCATCGCTAGGACAGGACGACTGAGGGACGGCAATTCGTGCACGCGCGGTACGAAGTATATCCAAGCGGTCGAATCGTGTTCTTCCAAGAACCGGCGCTCATTACGACTCAGTACGAACTTTAGGTATGTCCCAGTGGACGATTTGACCTCGATGAATCTATCTGAGCCGTCTAGTTCGAACGAGCGGATGTCGTACCCTGCAGCAACATCACGAGCAGCTATGCGCTCTACCAGTCCTGCTAGATCTGGCCGACTGCTCCTTGTAAGTCGTTCGATCTCAAGGTCCATAACGTAATTCTCTGCTTCTACTGCCCTTCTACGTTGGAGTTCAAGAACTCTTATAAGTTCCTCCTCAGAAACGACCGCTGAGGTGCCGAGGACGTCGATCACGGCCTCGTAAGCCTCAGGCGCCATGACTAGCACACCGCCAGAGTAGCCGATCGCGCACATGGACTGCATCGCGTGTAGGCTCTGTGTCTCGTCGCGGCGGAGAGGGACCGATCGAGGCACTATGTCGAGCGAGCCGTCCCTTCGCCTCGTCATCTTGAGGAGGAGTCTTCCAAGAGGAATCGCGAAGTCTGGTCGTTGCACCAACTCGTCAAGCAACCGTCGCCCCTGGGCTGCGGTTAGGAGATTGTAAGGAGGCCAGCTGGCGGCCGCGAGAAGCTCTTGACCTAGAGTGCTGAGCCTAACCTCACCACGAGTCTCGTCAACCAGTCCAAGCTTGATTGCGAAACGAAGACAATCACGAGGATTGACCAAGCCTCCACTCACTCCAGACCGCATGAGCAAGCCTCGCAAGGTGGGCTCAGTATCGCGGGGCCCGTCGGACAGGCAAGCAAGTACCAGATTTATGGATCCTAACTGCTCGGGGCTGATTGAATCGAACAGCGGTATTCCGTCTACTGTGTCAGTCATCCCGGTAGTTCGGTTACCAGGTCCTGAAAGGCGGCTTGAGCCTCATCGTCTGAGTCCACGGAAACTGTTTCTTCCTTCCAGTCAATTCCTAGTACTGGAGCGTCATCCCCTAGGAGATCGTACATCGTGCGTTGCCTCTGTTGTAACCTTCGATCGACTGATCGCTCAACTGCACAATCCACTACTGGGATCCAATACTCAGTCACAGCGCCTTTCGGTAGTCCGATGCGGTGGATGCGATTGAGAGATTGCAGGAACTGTCCACAGTTGTAAGTTCTGTCCACATACACGGCGTTGTGGCAGACCTGATGGAGGGAGATTGATTCGGCGCACGCGGAAGGATTGGCGATGAGCAAAGGACGATCGTCTCGAGTCTTGAAGTCCCGAATGTTACGCTCCCTGCTCACTTCAGAGGGGTCGTCAAAGTCTTCATAGGGCTTGATCTGGCCGTAAAGGAGCAGAGGGTTGAACTCTTCGAGAACATCCGCCAGCAAATGGATGTTGGATACCCACCAAGTCCACATCAAAACCTTGTTGCCTGCAGCAATCAGCTCTCTTGCTTTCTGTACGGCCCATTCGATCTTTGCCGCTCTAACTGAACCATCCCTAAACTCAGCGATGAGCGAGCTTAGCTCGCTCACGTCGAATGTGACTCGAGGATCACGTGGCAGATCTTCAGCTGAGCTAAGCAGGGATGGATTTGAGGCGGCTTGGAGCAATCTTACAATGCGAGCCTTACGCCATTGCGAGAGAAGTTCCCTATCCATCTTAGTAGGTAGATTCCTTGCTTCGACTGCCAGCTTATTCTCTAGGAGGCTGATTACTCGCGCTTGGCCCGGAGGAACCACACTCAACGGTATCCGCTCCGTGTGGGTAGTGGGTTCGCCCAGTCCCAGTTCGGACTGTGAGGTACGGTGGAAGAATGGGCCGAGCGATGTTCTCAAGTCCGCGGCTGGTGTAGGCGAACGAGATAGTCGGGTGAGGTATTGTTGAGGAGTACCGACAAGGTCTTGCTTGGCACCTGGCCACAGGAAAGCGAACTGGGAGTATAAATCAAGTAGTGAGTGAGGTGCTGGAGTTCCCGAGAGGATCAGTCGTTTGGCAGCATGGGGGGCCAATTCCAGTGCCGCGGCTCCTCTGGCCCCTATTTCGAAGTTCTTGATGTAGTGCGACTCGTCCAGCACCAGAACTGTCGGTGTTGCCCTGAGTTGCTGACCCAACATCTGCACATCGCGCCACGCTGTATCATACGAGCATAGGACAATGTCCGACCGCCTATAGGCCGGAACCATACGAGTCCTGATGGCTCCGGACCCAGACCACCGCAGGACTTTTGGCTGATCGATGAAACATCGTGCGACTTCGTCCTCCCATGGTTGGAATGAACTCAACGGACCAATAACAAGGAGCCTCTCCACTTCACCCCTCTCGCGCCAGTGTGCGAAGGTGGCGAGAACAGTCATCGTCTTGCCGGCGCCCTGAACGGAAAACTCGGCAAAGTTGCCGACTTGCAGTGCCCTTTCCACGCCACGGACCTGGTGAGGCAGGAGTTTAACATCTGGCCTAAAGTCGGGAACGGGCAGAGCCGAGTATGTGGGGTGGTCGTCCTTTCGCGCGTCTTCTAGTTGTGCCCGCTCCGCAGCGTGGCTGGACACGGCGGCCTCTAAATCGGCACCCAGCGTTAATTCCATCCCCACTTGTCCCACTGTTGCCGCGAGATAGTCTATTGCTTCGACGTTGTTCTCAACTTTATCGAGGACAATGGTATTGTCTGTACGTTCGACAACGACGAACGCCAGCAGCGGACCTCTCAAAGCGCGCCCGACGCGGGGATCGTCAAAGGGAGCTTCGAGAACCAAGCGTCCCGCGTTATCGAGACTCAGATGTGCCATGACTCACCTTTATACTGCTGCGAAGGAACTGGAAGACCGCTGGCTACAGGAGGCCGAGCGATTCTGTTGCAAACTCACTCGCCGACATCAGAGACTGTCTCAGTTGATCGGTAACGCTCCCAGAGGGAGCAGGGTCGACTTCGAGAGCTTCCTTAACCGCTCTCAGGTTGGCCTCTCCACGCTGTGCTTTGGAGAGGACAGAACCTGGCCTGCCCGCCTGATACTCAGCCCGGAACTGGTCCCTCATGGCGGCAGCTAGGTCCTGTGTTTCTTCTGTCGGCTCACCCTCGAGCAATTGAGGGTCCGGTGCATTCGCGGTGATTGCTTCAACTGCTGCTGGGACTGACTGGGCGTCACGACGTCTCCTGGCTGGCCCAACAGCCCCTCGTATGTCACGTAGCAGGCGAAAGTCGGCCTTAGCATTATGGATCAAGAAGTACACTCCTGTACGAAGTCGAAGCCGATCCGTTAAGGGCATAGAATTGACCCTCATCGACTGCTCCAGCGGCTCCCATTCGGTAAATACTTCGGTCAAGTCTTTGGCTAGCCAATAATGATCAGGTCGCCCAATTGCGTTGAGGTAGTTGTCGATGTGCTTCAGAGATTGAAGATCCTTCCTAATAGTGGCTGCATCGCTGCCAAAGTCATTTGCTACAACACGAATCGCAGCTTCCTCAGAGTCATGAATGTTGGTCTGCATCAATAGACGCACGCCTTCACGAATCTTGATAAGCCTTTCCACGGGATCATAGTCACGAAGCAGGCGCCCCTGCCCCATTTGCGCAGACATCTCCAAGCGCCATGTGTCAGCGGGAGACACACCTTCTCCAGGAACAATAAACGCGTGCAGATACCGGTACCTGTCGGCATCAGGGTGTTGATTCGACAGGGTAATCAATGCTGCGAGTCGGCGATTCCCACTCATCACACCACCATCCTCAAGAACAATACCGGTCCGTTCTTGTCCCCGCTGTTCTATATCTTCTGTCAAGTCTTGAAAGTGACTTTGATCGCTGTGCGTATTGACACCGGTTGCCGTGTCCTCCCAAGTCCCGTTCAGCATCTTCAGGATTTCGTTGCGCCAGTGAGATTCCCTAGGGTTAATGTTGACACCGGGATTGGCACCTCGAAGCAAGGAAAACTTGGTGGCATAGCGTCCGTTTTCGATATTGAAGTGAAGAAGGTCTATGGGTATCCGGTATGCCTTCCTGAGATGACGTGCTCCCCCGTAGTCAAGATATTGAACTTCTCCGTAGAAACTCTGATCTTCCTCCAGGGAGGACAGAGGCCCTGTCTGTGGTATCTGGCTTTCTTCGGGAGTCGTAGTCATCCGTTCTACCTCCTCCAAATTGTTCAGCCGAACGTTAATATGTACCCAAGTGGAGCACGCTGTACCTCTGTGCAATGGACGCCGTGCCAGCTAGAGTGCCGAATCAGGTGGGTTCTGTCAACTGGCGCAGCGAGGGCTCACGCGCACAGCGCATTCGGTGCAGCCCACTCCCGCAGTCTGATACGCTCGAAGTATGGCCATTTCCGAACGACAGTTTCTCGACGCCCTCAGCGGACGCCCTTCGTCTACTCGACGGAGTTGGCTTTCATTCTCGACGAGCCGCTCGCTATGGTCCACCACGCCTTGGCCGAAGGCATCTTCGCGCGGGTGAGCCAAGGCACCGCCCACCTGCAGTCGAGCCAGAGATACTACCTGACGGCTCAGGGTATCGGCGAGACCGTATGGGCGCTCGGCTTCGCCACGCCGTCGGACTTCGTGCGGACCTACCCGCGTCCAGAGAGTGGCTAACGTTGCTCATCCGCAGGATGGACCCGGTGGTTTGCGTCTACCGACTCGCCGCCTTTGATGTCCCCCGGCATCGACGGGCAAAGTTCCCGCGTCGAGTTCCACCGCAGAGGGTGCTTCGACGCCACCATCGCCCTCCACGACGGCCGCAGCTTCGGTGTGGTCCGCCATGACCTCGGCCTGCGGCGCCGATCTCTCTACGGTCGGCTGAGGGCCATAGCAGAGTACTACTACAGGCGACGTCACGGCACTGTCCTGATCCTAGTTCCGAGCGTGTGGGAGGAGAGGCAGACGACCCGGTTCTGCGACAACTGGAACATCCGTAATTCCTACGTTGCTGTGGAGTCCGGGGACGCGCTGGCAAGGCGAGCCCTTTGCCTCAGGTGTAGCACCTCGTGGATGATTGGCAGCATGTTATTTTCACTGGAGCCAGCAACAAGTACATGAGCAGTGTCAACTCCCTGTCTCTGGTGAGGAACCGGAACAACTCCGTGTTAGAGTGGCTATTGTAGAATGGCTCCAAGTCACCTTCGCGTCGTGCGGGCGCGGAACAAAATGACGGGAAGTGGGACAATGAGTGCAAGACTACCAGGTGCGGAAAGCACTTACGACGTGGCAAGGCAGTGGGTTGACCGAGCGTTGCGAACCGACGACTCGCTGTTTACGCCTGGCACGCCGATATGGACGCGTCGCTGGCTTAATGGCCTGCATGAGCGATTCTTGGAGCAGCCTGCTGCGTCGCGGATACGAGAATTCTTACCAAGGTTGCACCAACAGTTGGCAGATGGCCCGGCAGAAGTTTACCAACTGATGGCAGAAACGTTGTTCGTACACCTTCTTATTCAAGATCGAACTATTGCGACTAAGCGTGAGAGGATTGAGACGGTGCTTGGCTGGCACCCAAACACCGTGCCTTTCCCGGAGCATCTGAATGACGGTCTGTCAGGCAGGCTTGTCGATGCAGAGGGAGGGTTTGGCAACAAATACATCAGCTACCAGGTTGGAACGCTTATCGAGTCCGTTGTGCACTGGAAGAATTTGGAGTCGTCCGATCACGAACGACTGATTCAAGACCCGTGGGCGTTCAGGGATTTCCTGTTCACGATACGTTTCACCAGTTCACTACTTGCCAACAAGCAGAAGTCCGGCGACCTTGAAAGGCACATGCTGCTCCACATCGTCCATCCTGATACCTTTGAACCAATGCTGGGAAACGACAAGTCCAGACTTGCTAGGGCAAAGGCGTTTCAACCCCTTGTGCCCGAACCGAACCTAGACACCGACCGCGCCATCATTCACATCCGCGGTAGTCTTGAGGGTGAGTCTGGGAAACACATCCGTTTCTACGACGAGGACATCCGGAAGTACTGGAAGCCGCTAAGAAAGGGGAACCCTCCTGTCGAAGAGTTGGAAAGTGGGATAGTCCCGTCACCCATCAAGGTCTCGCCAACTCCATTTCTACCTCAGCCGAAGGACGCTTCTCGGTACAGCATCAACGATATTGTCTCCGACGGCTGCTTCCTAGAGAGTTCTAGCTTAGAAGACTTCCTTGAACACTGGCGAATGAAGAAAAACCTCATCCTACAGGGTCCGCCCGGTACCGGAAAGACCTGGCTGGCACGAAAGCTAGCCTACGCTCTGATTGGCCGGAAGGATGAGAGCAAAGTCGCATCCGTGCAGTTTCACCCCAACCTATCTTACGAAGATTTCGTACGGGGATGGCGTCCTTCCGGCGAAGGGAGGCTAGATCTCGTGGATGGGCCGTTCCTAAGTATGGTTGACGCAGCTCGTTCCGACCCCGGTTGGCGGTATGTGATGGTCATTGAGGAAATCAACCGGGGCAACCCGGCGCAGGTTTTCGGCGAGATGCTTACGCTTCTAGAAGCCGACAAGCGCAGGAAAGACGAGGCGCTAGGCTTAAGCTATCGTCGTTCCAAGGATGAACGAGTATACGTCCCAAAGAATCTCTACGTGATCGGCACCATGAACATCGCCGATAGGTCTCTGGCGCTGGTGGACTTGGCATTCCGCCGCCGTTTCGCCTTCGAGGAACTGGAACCAGAGCTAGGACAACGTTGGCTAGATTGGGTGCACGAGAAATCTGGCGTTGATATCCAACTGTTGCAAGACATTCGGAGAAGGCTGCTCGATTTGAACCAACAGATCGCCGACGACCGTACCTTGGGGCATCAATTTCGCATCGGCCACAGTTACGTGACTCCGCCACCTGGAGTTGCCATTCGAGACGCGCCGGCTTGGTTCCGCCGCGTGGTGGAAAAGGAAATCGGTCCGCTATTGGTCGAATATTGGTTCGACTCCCCTGAAACCGCGCAGCAGGCCAAGTCTGACTTGTTGCAAGGGATGTGATGGTTGCAACAGACCGTTTCGTCAATTCCGGGCGGCATAGAATTCCTGTAAGGAATATCTGGCTGCTGTTACTGTACGCCTCGGACCTGTTTCGTCAACTTGACCGCAGCCAGCGAAGCGGTGTTGAGGAAAATCCAGACGACATACCCGACCTGATAGCGGAGATTCTGACCCGCGCTGTGGAACGGCGTTTGGCAAGGAATCTGAGCTTGGGGTGGCGGACGCGCAGGGAAGATCTTAACCGGGTGCGGGGACGGGTTGACCTCCTGCGTACGGAAAGTCGGTGGTTGCTGGAACGGGGCAAGGTGGCCTGTCGGTTGGATGAGCTGACAATTGACACTCCTCGCAACCGATTGGTCAGGGCGGCGCTGGCAAGGCTAGCCACTATTGGCGGACGCCGAACCCTGGTCAGTCGCTGTCGTTCCCTGGCAGCGCGGCTGGAGCGGTTGGGAGTAGGAATCGAAAAACCACCTCGAACCGAAGTTTCAGTGGACACCTTCGGCCGTTTGGACGTTAACGACCGACTGATGGTGGCTACAGCTCGACTGGCTTTTGACCTGGCACTGCCCAACGAGGAGCAGGGAGCGATAGACTTCAATGTGCCTGACAGGGAAATCGTCTGGCTCCGCAATCTATTTGAGAGGGCGGTGGCTGGATTCTACGATGTGGTCTTATCTCCGGAAGGGTGGCGGGTTGATCACGGCAAGAGACTTGATTGGCCACAAAGCGACGCAACGAAGGGCATAGAGGCCATCCTACCTTCAATGAAGACTGACATCGTATTGGAGCATTCCAGCTTGGGCCGCCGCTTAGTCATCGACACCAAGTTCAATTCCATCTTGACCCCTGGGCAGTTCGGAAAGGACTCTTTGCGAAGTGGCTACATGTACCAGATTTATGCCTATCTGAGAACACAGGTACATGAAGATGATCCGCTTTCAGGCCGCGCCGCTGGTCTGCTGCTGCACCCATCGGTTGGAAGAAAGGTGGACGAAGCCGTAAAGATACAGGGTCATGCAATCCGTTTCGCCACCGTTAACTTGGCGGCAACCGCTGGTGAGATAAGACGCCAACTGCTGGCTATGGTAGCTCCTCACCCTGAATACGCATGACAACAAAGTAAGAGTCAGGCCCTAACACAACTTGGTCATGCTCCCAGGTTGTCGCGCAACCGTAGCTAGGCAATCTCCGCAAGAGCACCAGTGATCACCGAGGGCGGGCTGACCATCAGACGTTGATACACTCAAATGCTGTGACTCGACTTCACGGCGCTCATGACCTAGTCTCGCAGCCCGTTTGCCTCTGGCCTGTTACGCTGATTGCATGGCTCTCTCCGACCGACAACTGCTCGATGCCCTCAGCCGGACGCCCTTCGCCGATTCGACGGAGCTGGCGCTCATTCTCGGCGAGCCACACACCACGGTTCACCGTTCCCTGAGCAGTCTCCTGGCCGAAGGCATAGTGGGGCGTGTCAGCCACGGTACCACACACTTACCATCGAGCCAGAGATACCACTTGACGGCCAAGGGCATCGACGAAGCTGCCTTGGTGCTTGGTTTCGATACGCCCTCGGACTTCGTGCGAGCGTACCCCATGTCCAAGGAGTGGCTAGCGCTATTCATCCGCAGGATGGACGCGGTGGCCACCGTCTACCGACTCGCCGCCTCGATGTCCCCCAGCGTCGACGGACTCCGAACCCGTGTGGAGTTCCACCGCAGGGGGCGCTTTGACGCCACCATCACGCTCCACGACGGCCGCAGCTTCGGAGTGGTGCGCCAGGGTTTGGCCCTGCGGCGCCGGTCTCTCTACGACAGGCTGAGAGCCATCGCGGAGTACGACTACAGCCGGCGTCCCGGCAATGTCCTGATTCTGGTACCCAGCGTCTGGGAGGAGAGGCTGACGACGAGGTTCTGTGACGACCGGAATATCGACGACTGCTATGTTGCCGTGGAGTCCAGGGACGCCCTCGAAAGACGAGACCTTCGCCACTGGCGCTGCACCTCGTGGGTGGTCGGTGGCAGGTTCTTCACGCTGGAGGGCGTGATCTCCCGCAGCAGCCCCAGCGGAGGCCCTCGCATCCAGTCTCCAGAGCGCAAGCGGGCGTCGCTGCCCCGTCCCGAACGCATGGCGCAGGCTGCGCCGGCCTTCGACATCAGCCCGTCTGAGAAGCGGACGCTGGACCTCATCACCGACCATCCAATGATCCCCCGTGAGCACCTTGCCCTCTGGCTTGGCGTCTCCGAGGGACGGGTTAGCCAGATGATGCACAGCCTCGTCGATACCTTGGGTCTTATCGAGCGCCGGGGCAGACGCGGCGACACACGTTACACCCTGTCTGCCGAGGGCATTCGCTACGTCACTCACAGGGACCGCGCCCAGCTACCCACGACGCAGGGCATATGGAGCACGGCCCTCACCATCGACAAGCATGGCCGGAGGCGGCACATCGGGCACCGCATCGAGACGTGGGCTAGGCAGACGAAGCATACGGACGGCATCACGTGGTTTATGTCAAAGCTGGAGGCTGAGATCAGAGCCGACCCCGCCAGCGAGCTAATGTGGTCAGTCCCCACCGCCAGGTCCGACCGGGCCTACAACTGGGGCGAGTCGGCCATTGCCCCGGACGCTGTGGGAGAATTGATCACCGGCGGCATCCACATACCGTTCTACTTCGAGTACGAGTTGCGCGCTCGTCACCCCAGGGGAGTCATGGCCCGCCTGAGTCCATACAGAAGCTACTACTGGTCGAGCGCGCCAAATGAAGATCAACCGCCGTTCCCCGTCACTCTGTTCGTCGTGGACACCGAAGACGTCGAGGACACCTACGTGAGCACTGCTGCCCGCATGACTACGATGTCCTTGCCCATCCTCGTGTCCTGCACCCCCGTCCTGTCAGACAGAGGAATATTCGGACAGTCATGGCGTCCGCTGTGGGAACCTGCGTCCCCGAGGCTGCCTCTGTCCGGGTTGAGCGCCTACCAGTGGGACTCGCTCTACCACCGGATGCGTCACAGTCCTGTAGGGAGGAACAGATAGCGCCGATACGCCGCTATCTGCCCATTATGCTGGCTGGGGGGCACAAAACGGTACATCTTGGCCTGTCGGCGAGGTTTCAAGAGGGCACAAGCCGCCCGATTTGCCCCGAATTCAACTACAAAAACAGGATGACCGACACTCTGACCGGTCAGCGCCCGAAAATGCAAGTGAGTGGGAAGCCATGCTAAACTGAATCGCCCCTTCCGCGATGGCCTGTTTGCACTTTTACAACCCCTGACGTGTCATCAGACGGCGATGAAACAGCTACGGATGAACTGTCCGGCGGAATTGGAAAGCCGATGCAGGCAGGATTTGGTGTGTTGGTCGCATCTGTGGCCCAGTTTGGCCCATCGGTTTTAACGCAAAACGATGTGGGGCTCGACGACAGGAATTTGGGGCGCGGGTAGAAACGGACATCCTGGACCAGCCAGCTAGGAATTCATGCAATTTGCGGGGTATATTGACGGGCAATGGTGACCGGTCACTGGTGGGGCAGGTTCCACCGAAAACTGGATGAAAGTGTAAAAGCGGGCCACCCCCGTAGAGGACGCAAATGAGTGACGGACGGGCATCGAGAGCCGAAGATGACCGGCTCGACCTGAAATGGGTCGTTGAGTGGCTGGTTGAGCGGGAGGGGCAGCGGAAGACAGCGGCCCTCCTCGGCGTGAACCGGAAGACGGTAGCCCTAGCCCTGCGCCGTGAGCGATTGACGGGCAGAATGACCCTCGCCGTGCAGCGACTCATGGCCAACCTGGACGATCCCGGATGGGAGAAGACGACACCGCTGGACAGGTTGGAGGCGAGGATGAGGCTGGCGATTGACGCGGTGGACGACCTGGCGACGCTGGTGGAACGTCTGACCCGGCGCGTGGAGGCCCTGGAGGCGGCACAGCAGCCCGAAGATGACGTCGGGGGCCACGAGTCGACGAATGCGCCCGACGCCGAGGGGATGGGCCTGCATCTGTTCAACTGGAGACGGAAACGTCAGTCGCAGGCCGAGGACAAGAGCGATGGATGAGCAGGTCCGCTGGGTGACGAAAGCGGAGGCTGTGCGGGAGCTGGAGGTGTCACTCTCCACCCTTGACCGGAAGATCAGGAGGGGGGAGATCGAAGTTCGCAGGGAGGGACGCCGGGTCTACGTGCGGCTGGAAGGGCCGACTTACGTGAGCGACGACGAGCTGCTGCGTCGGTCCCTTGCCCGAGAGGACAAGCTTCAGCGGAGGCTGTGGGAGCTGGATGGGCGAGCATCGAAATTGGAGCGGGAGCGGGACGAGGCTAGGGAGTCCGCGTCCGCCGGCCGTCAGGCGTATGAGGAGATGGAGGAAGCGGACCGTAAGGAGCGGACCGCACACGGGAGGACGAAACGGTTGGCCATGAGGCTGGGACTGGCCGCCACCGCGCTATTCGTCATCTGTGCTCTGGTCACATGGCAATTGCTGACGTAGGGCTAGTACGTACCACACTGCGGCTGTGACTCGGCCTAGACGACCTCTTAGGTACACGAAGCACGTCGTAGCTGTTCGTCGGTTCGAATGCTTCTGCCGTATAATGCACGGTCGGAATTGACATGGAATCAAACGACCAAATCTCAGCCGAAAGCGCCTGGCTTCACCGTTTGTTCTCACCTAGCCCCGCGCGAGTCTTGCTAACCGTCGGAACAATTCAATTCGAAGAGAGCCTCGGGGACATACGGGCCAAGATATCAGTCGGCACCATAGGCTCGATCACGGTCCGCCCGTCGTGGTTTTGGCACCGGTTGACGATTCGACTGACGGACGGTACCGAGCGGTCTATCGGAGGACTTGACGGGAGGGAAGCCTCCCTAATTCGCGATGCTGCGCTTGAGGAGGCTGCACGGATCCGCGAAGCAGCCGTTGCGGAGGCCGTCAGAAGCGCCAAGGCTCTGAGTCCGCGTCTAATGCGGCTGGATGAGGAGCTACGTGATCTCTTCGCGGGCGACCGATATGCCAGACATCGCGATTCACTCAAGCTCCACGAAGCTGTCGCGCCGGCTCTTCGGGAGTGCGAAGGTCTCATCCGAGAGCACCTTGAACAAGAACCGAGGGAGGCGCTAGGCCGGCTAGAGTCCATCGAACCAGTTGAGAGTTTCGAGGCGGAAAGAAGGAAGGCGAACAGCCTCTTCGTGTCCAACCAAGCCCCTAGCGTGCAGGCCGCCGCCCTCACGGCAATGCCGAACCCTCTTACGAACGAACAGGCCAAATCAGTCGCTACAGACGAGGACGTGACCCGCGTGCTCGCAGGCGCGGGAACTGGCAAGACTTCTGTCGTCGTTGGCAAAGTCACCCACCTCGTTCGCAACCAAGGCGTTTCCCCGGATGACATCCTGGTGCTGGCGTTCAACCGCAAGGCGGTAGCCGAGATAGCGGATCGGCTTCCGGGTGAGCTCTCCAAAGCGCACGTCCGTACCTTCCATAGTTTCGGAAGCAGTGTCATTGCCGAGGTCGAAGGGGGCACCCCTAATGTGGCGGAGTTCGCGAAGGAGTCGAAGCTGTCCGGCACCCTCAAATCCATCCTCAACGAACTCTTGGATGATCCCCAGGAATCGGACGCTACAGCCAACTTCATCGCCTCCTACCATGGAGCATACGAATCGGCCTTCGACTTCCACACCCGGGGCGAGTATAACGCGTACATACGCAGTGTCGAGCTTCGGACTCTGAGCGACGTACGGGTCAAGAGCTTTGAGGAACTGGAGATCGCGAACTTCCTCACGAAGCATGGTGTGAAGTTCTGCTATGAACGCCCGTACGAGGTGTGGACCCAGACGGGAGAGTACGGCCAGTATCGACCCGACTTCTATCTCCCCGACTACAACATCTATATCGAGCATCACGCGCTGGACGAGTTTGGCAACCCGCCACGTGGTTGGGCGGAATATAAGGAGAGGGTAGAGTGGCACAGACGGACACATAGGAAGTACGGCACGAAACTCATAGAAACCTATAGCTGGCAGCATCGGTGGGGCATCCTCCTCGACAAGCTGGGAGAGCGACTTGAAAAGGAAGGGGTTCGGTTAGAGCGCGTTTCACAACGAGAGTTGGTCTTGGAACTGGCCCGGCAGCTAATTGACTGGCTTGCCAAGCTGCAGGGAAAGTTCCTGAACCACGTCAAGACGAACGGCCTGTCGCCCGAGGAGTTGCGGGCACGCGCCAGTGAGCGAGGCACGCTGTGGCGTAATGAAGGATTCCTCAAGGTCTTCGAGCAGGTGCGTACCAGATATGAACAACGGCTCGGGGCCGAAGGGAAGCTGGACTATCATGACCTGATAAATAGAGCCGCTCACTACATTCGCGAAGGCAAGTGGGAAACGCGCTATCGGTACGTGTTGGTCGACGAGTTTCAGGACATATCTGCGGGTCGGATGAAGCTACTTCAGGCCCTTAACCGCGACGACACGGCGTACTTCCTTGTGGGCGACGACTGGCAGTCAATCAATCGCTTCGCAGGGAGCGACGTAGGACTCCTACGGAACTGCGGTGACTATCTGGGCCACGTACAAACTCGGACGCTGAGCAAGACATTTCGATTCGGTGACGGCATTCTTGATCCCTCGACCGAGTTCGTGCTCAGCAATCCAGAGCAGTTGAAAAGGACACTGACATCCGCGAGCGTCACCGTCGACAGGGGTATCACCGTCATTTACGCCGACGATCCCGCCGCCGGTCTCCAACGCGCCCGGGAGGATATTCAGACGTCTGCACGAGGCAATGGTCCCTCCGTCTTGGTGCTGGGGCGGTACAAATCGAGCGAGAAGGCGCTTCAAGGCAAGACACCATCGGTGGAGTTCAGCACTGTTCATAGGGCGAAGGGGCGCGAAGCGGATTATGTGGTCGTGCTAGACCTCAAGGACGGACGCTGGGGCTTCCCTTCGCGAATCGAGGACAATGCGCTGCTTGAACTCGTGCTGCCCCCGGCTTCAGAGGGACCCTACCCATTCTCGGAGGAGCGTCGTCTCTTCTACGTGGCGATGACCCGTGCACGCGCGGGTGTCTACCTATTGACCGATCCGACCCGGCCCTCGACGTTCGTTACCGAGTTACTCGAGAGGTCTGTCAACCTGAGACAGCTTGGTGCCCTAGCGCCAGAGTGTCCACGTTGTCACAGGGGTCGCCTTCTGGTGATGGACGGTAGCCGCGGTCGGTTCTGGGGCTGCACGGAATACTGGTCCGAGCCCTCCTGCGGATACAAGAAGAACGTTGAGACCGCCGAGGAGCTAAGAGCCGGTTACTGCATCCGGTGCGGGACTGCCTTACCTGCCAATCCAAGGCAACCGTACTGTGATCGCTGCTACACGGTCTGGAATCAATACAAGAACGCAGCTTACAAGGAGAGGTACTGTCACATGTGCGGGATTGAGCACACCACCACTCTGCTCAAGCCATTGTGTGTAGCCTGCCAGTTACTTTAAATTCGTAGCCGGCTAGGATTGGTCTCCTCTCAGTAGCACTCGTTCGGGTAAAGGTTATTTACGTTTCTCGGACGCCCCGGCCAAAACCCTGGGCTGCCTCACATTCTCCAGTCCTGAGTCTCGTGAGGAGCCGCTTCCGAAAACGGAACTGTTGAAGCTGGTAAACGGAAGTCGCTCCCCCGAAGTCCCGCTTCCGAAAACGGAACTTTCATAGCTGACGGTTGGAACTGTCGCCGGAACCTGCACCGTAACCAAAGTGCTTCCTTCGATTGTCCTGTAGAGGGCCTTTCACCCCGATTCAGCTATGCCTCAGCCCCCACTTCCGCTTTTGGATGTAACACGATCTCCTGTACAGCCCCCTGACACCACGAACGTCCTCCGAATTCCCATGCGGCATAACGGGTGTCATGTGTGACACCGCTGTCGTGCACGACACCCGTTATATATCGTTGGAATGGGCTGTCGGACTCCGCACACTCGATTGCATGAGCTTCAGTTTGACCGACGGGGAGACGGCGGCTAGGTGTCACCGCAATCGAGAATCCGGTTCCCACGTGCCAGGAGGCTTATGCCACTGGCGGCAGCACTGTTGCTGATGATCTCGTTTCGCGGGACCGCTCAGGCACAGGGGACTCTTCAAGGAGACGTCAGGCATGTCGTGACGGAGATTGCCCGAAGACTTGGCACGAGCATCATCAGCCCGTGGCGGTGGCGACAGGGAGTCCAGTCCAACCTGCACCACCTACTGGCCCTCCAGTATCTCGCCGACAGCATGAAACTGGTTCACCTGCTTCCAGGGGTGAGGGTGCGCAATTGAGATTCCAGAACACAAGAAGGTGAATACTATGCATGACAGACTGCTGAGGCGTCGAGAGGTTGAGAGAATCACGGGCATGAGCCGCGCCTCGATCTACCGGCTAATGCAGGAGGGCGATTTCCCACGTCCTGTGAAGGTCGGCTCTACCGCCGTCAGGTGGAAGGAGAGCGACATCGCCGCCTGGATAGAGTCCCGGCCGGTAGCGACGAGCGAACTCGGCTCGAACGCCGCTTGAGAATCGGCAAGTCGATATGGGGCGTCTAGGTCGCGAGGTAGTCCGCCCACTGCTGCATGAGCGTCCGGCGGCGGTCGAACAAGTCGGATCGGGCGTATGCTTGCTCAACGCTGCCGCCAAGCTGATGCGCCAGGGCCGCCTCACCGACCGCCCAGGGCGTGTCCGTCTGTTCCATCGTCCACGTCTTGAAGGACGTTCGGAACCCATGCACGGTCGCCCGGTCCGCAAGGGCGACTTTACGGAGTATGTTGGTCAGGGTCATGTCGCTAAGCATCCGGCCGCGGCGAAGCGGAGACGGGAAGCACAGCCCTGACCCGTCTTCAAGTTGCTGAGCCAGCATCAACACGTCGATGGCCTGATCGCTGAGAGGGACCCGATGCACCATGCCTCCCTTCATGCGAGTACCGGGTATCGTCCACGTTGCCTCGTCGAGATCGATCTCGTCCCAGGTGGCTCCCCTCGCCTCGCCGGAGCGCGCAGCAGTCAATAGCAGGAACTTCAGACAGTGTTTCGAAGCAGGTGAAGTCTGGGACGCATCGACAGTCCTCAGTGCCGATCCCACGTCTTGATAGGGAAGTGCCCGGAGATGCGCCTTTACCTTCGGCATTGAAGGCAGAGCGCCGTCGATAGCTTCCCCCGCGGGGTTCGCCTCGATCAGTTCATTGGCCATGGCCCACTTGAATATCGTTCGCATTCTCTGCCGGACACGCCGGGCGGTCTCGGGACGTGTCGACCAGATGGGTGTAAGCACCGTCAACACGTCGGTGTGGCTAATCGTGTCGATGGGCTTGTTGCCGATCTTTTGGAAGGCGTGTCGTTCGAGGGTCTGAATCCACGCCCGTGTGTGGCTTCCGTTGCGCCAGCGAGGCTTGTTGGCTTCGTGGACAGTATAAGCGGCCTCACTGAAAGTGGGCGTAGAAAGCCTGCGCTTGTCCGCCACCGGGTCCCTCCCGTTCCCAATCGCCTCTCGGTTGTCGGATGCCCGTTTCCTCGCCTGACCCAGCGACACCTTCGGATACCCGCCCAAGCCGATGTCGCGCCGCCGACCGTCAACGGTTATCCGCTGCACCCAGCTCTTGCGGCCTTTCTTGTTTATGAACAGATGCAGACCGTCACCGTCCGAATAGCGGCCGGGGTCCCTGAGCGCCTTCACCCTTGTTGCCGACAGCTTCACGCCTATCTGACCTCCCCCAAAGTGTTACCACACAATTTACCTCACTTGATGGGAGATAACAAGGGAATGAGGAAGACCGACAGGGATGCCTCGACTAGGCGAAAGGGGCGTAGTGATACCCATATCAACTACGTTTAGGAGGTATACTGAGACAGTCAGGGAAGGGCTGGGAATGGAAGAGAAAGGTTGGTGGTGGTGGAGCTGGGGGGACTCGAACCCCCTACCTCCGCCTTGCAAAGGCGGCGCTCTCCCAGATGAGCTACAGCCCCTCGCCCAATAACGAAGGGGGGCCGTCCATGAGAAGGGCCCCCCTGACCTTAACACCTGGATAGTGGAAGGAAACGATGATTTTCAATTTGCTCTGTGAAGAGCTTCAGTAGACAGCGAGCTGTCTAACGGGGTCTTCGGTCTGCGTCCGGGGAGCTCTTCCCGACTAGTCGGGATCCGGCTCGACCCATGGCATCGCGGAGATCCGCTCGCCGATCGACCTAGGAGTTAACCGTGGACCGTATAGGCCCAGGCAACACTCCCTAGAAAGGAGGTGATCCAGCCGCACCTTCCGGTACAGCTACCTTGTTAC
>VXLM01000063.1 GCA_009841605.1 Dehalococcoidia bacterium | reverse complement strand
CCTAAATAATTGGGTAGGGCCATTGCGCCGAGCACGGTTTAGGGCAGGTGCCGTCGAATCTCCTCGGCGATTTCATATTCGCGTTCGAGGCTAACGGTCACGTCGTGCGCAGGACTGGTCGGCTCTTTGCCTTCGAGCTTTGCGATATAGGGAGGGCCGTTGCCCCAATCACTGCCTGTTTTGCGACGGGGCACAACGTGCATGTGGAAGTGCGGAGCGCTCTGCCCGGCGATCATGCCGTTATTCTGAATGAGATTCAAGCCTTCCGGGTCATATGCCCGGACGAGCGCGTCGGCTACCCTGCGGGCTGCCTGCATTACGGCCATGGCTTCGTCGTCCGTCAAGTCGAACAGGGTAGGGGCGTGACGGCGAGCGCAAACCAGGACCTGGCCATGCTCAAACTGTTTCCAGTTGACCATCGTCACAGTCTGTTCGGTCTCCTCGACGATCCCCTTGTCCTCGCGTCCGGCAATAGCTTCGCACAGGAAGCATGGGGCGTCAGGTCGCGGATGAGTGCCCCGTCGCGCGCCGCCGGGGTTGGGAGGTATCTCGATAGGCAATGTAAACCCCTTTTGGATTCAACGGGGCGACGACACAGTTCTCACCCACTTCGCTGGAGATTGGGTGAGCGAATCGGATGTGTCGTTCTACACCAATACCGGTGACTTGGTGGCCGAGGCGTGTTGCTCGTCCGCGTGGTAGGAGCTTCGCACGAGCGGGCCTGAAGCGACGTGGCTGAATCCCAGGGACATGCCGATCTCGGCGAGTTCGTCGAACTCGCGCGGGGTGTACCACTTTGCCAGCGCGACGTGCTTCTTGGAGGGACGTAGGTACTGTCCTATGGTCAGGAGGTCGCAGTTGACGGAGCGCAGGTCATTCATGGTCTCGATGATCTCGTCCCAGCTTTCGCCGAGACCGACCATCATGCCCGACTTGGTCACCGCGTTGGGAGCGATTTCTTTGGCGTTTGCCAGAAGTTCCAGCGATCCGTCGTAATCGCCCTTGGGCCGAACACGGGTGAACACCCGCCGCACGGTCTCGATGTTGTGGTTGAGCGTGTCGGGCTCGGCGTCCATGACCTTCTTTAGGGCATCGCGGCTACCCTGGAAATCGGGGATCAGCACCTCGATCTTGGTGTTTGGCATTCGGTTGCGGACCTGTCGGATGGTCTGCGCGAAGATGAATGCGCCGCCGTCGGGGAGATCGTCGCGGTCTACCGACGTGATCACGGCGTAGCGCAGTCCCATCTGCTCGACGGTATCGGCAACGCGGATGGGTTCAAGCAGGTCTATCCCCTCGGGCTTGCCGGTATCGACGGCGCAGTAGGCACATGCGCGGGTGCAGATGTCGCCCAGAATCATGAATGTGGCAGTACCCCGATCCCAGCACTCGCCGATGTTCGGACACTGGGCCTCAGCGCAGACGGTGTTGAGCTGGGCGCCTTCCAACAGGCCCTTAATCTGCCGATAGCCATCGCTACCCGGCATCTTGACTTTGAGCCACTGTGGCAGCCGTCGTTCTGTGACCATTTTTCTCCCGCCAAAACGTGGATTCATGATAACAGAGAAGTGGGCTGAGGGTGAAAAGGGGGTGTGGCATAGAAAGAAGAAGGAAGAAAGAGGGAAGATGTTGGTGGTCGGGGTGAGAACAGTATTTCGATTGGGTGCCTTCGGAGTCCTTGCGAATAAGCGTTGGGGTTTACCGGGATGAGGTGCTTGACTATACTGCCCGCATGGAACCGCTCAGCGCGACGCCCAACCCCTTCGGCGGAATCGTTCTCGAACCCGATCAGCTTCCCGACGATCCGGTGGAATTTGCTCCGAGGCTCAAGTCTTCTCTGAAAGACTGGGCGGAGAAGGGATACAAGGTGGTGTGGTTGGAGATTCCCCTGGACCGTGCGGGCTTGGTCCCAGTCGCCGTTGGGGAAGGATTCATCTACCATCATGCCGACGAAGACTATGCCATGGTGTTCAAGAGGCTGGAGGCAGGCGCATTCGTGCCGAACTACTCGACGCACTACATCGGCGCGGGAGGAGTGGTGATTAATGCCGACAATGAGATTCTCGTTGTGCGAGAGAGGCGAAACGGCGGTGCATCCGGTTCCTTCAAGCTGCCCGGCGGACACCTTCACGAGGAGGAGCATCTGGCGGACGCGGTAGTGCGCGAGGTCCTGGAGGAGACGGGAATAGAGGCGCGGTTCGTATCGCTCGTCTGCTTCCGACACCAGCACGCCTATCGGCACGGCAAGTCGGACATATATTTCGTCTGCCGGTTGGAGCCGCTGAGCAACGACATCTCCAAGCAAGACGATGAGATCGCTGAGTGCGTGTGGATGCCGGTCGACACGTACCTGAACACGGATAGCGCGAGCGTCTTCAACAAGGAAATCGTGCGGGTGGCGATCGAGACTCCGGGATTCGGCCCAATCGTTATCGACGGCTATCGCGACCCGGCCAAGGTGGAGGTGTTTTTCCCCAGAGGCAGGGTAGGCGGAGGATAGTCAAGTACATAGCCAACATAGTTTTGACATTGCAAATCACCCTCACTCTAGCCCTCTCCCACGACGGGAGAGGGGGTAAATCGCTATCTATCCGATTTCTATATTCATGTTGACTGAGTACTAGGGCTGTGACGACTGAAGTTTCCATAGAGGACATCACGAGAACGCTTGAACACGCTAATCAGCGAAGTGAAGCTCTTCTCGAAGTGCTGCGCGCCCTGCAGAGGGCGGTACCTGCACATGAGGAAGATACTTCGTCCGAGCTGAAGGAGACCTTGACGAATCTCATCATCATGAGGACGCGTTTGAACGAGCGTCAGTCGGCTCTGCCGGGGCTGTTGCGAGAGGCTGCCGGGCAGGGGCTCGCTTCGGTCGAACTGTCAGATGACGTGGCTGAGCAGTTGGGGCTGAGGTGAAGTACCGGGCGGTTATCTTTGACCTGTATGGGACGTTAGTGGATGAGCTTCGATATCCGCACAGGCAGGAAGTGAAGTACCAGAGATGGGTATCCGATACGGCGGCAGCCCTCGAATTGCCCGTCGACGACTTCAGACGAGTCTGGGCCGACACGTCTCGTCAGCGGGAAGAGGGTGAGATTAGAACTCGGAAGGCCATTCTGGCGTTCCTGTGTGACACTCTGGATGTCGACGTGAGCGACGAGCAGTTAAATCGCGCCGCCGCAATCGCCTTGGAATACATCAGACGCGCCCTGAAACCGAGGAATGGTGTCGTGGAGACGTTGGCAAGGCTGCACGATGAGGGCATAAAGACGGGACTTATCAGCAATTGCCTCGCGGAAACCAGCGATTTGTGGTCTTCCACGCCTTTCCCGTCTCTGCTCGATGCTTCGATTCTCTCCTGCGAAGTTGGCATGATGAAGCCGAACCCCGGCATCTATCGGTTGGCATGCGAGCGTCTCGGCGTTGAACCGAGTGACTGCCTGTTCATCGGGGACGGAGGCAGCGGCGAACTTACGGGGGCGACCAGCGTTGGCATGGATGCTGTGTTGATCCGCGCTCCTGGCGATACTGAGAACGGCGACCGGGAGGACTGGCAGGGCATCAGAATCTCTTCAGTGGAAGAGATCCTGAGCTTAGTGGAGTGAGCCGCCTCGACCCTTCGACAGACTCAGGGTGAATGGGTGTGTTTGTGTACACCCTCTGACGCTAGCCAGCACTCGCCCAGCCGGCGATGAAGGACTCCACGTCGACGCCGTCGGGGAGGTCGCTGAAGTAGTAGCGTATTGGGCCTGACTGGAATGACGGCTCGAACATCTCCTCGTCGGCCTGCAGCATCGCGTCGAGCGGCTCGAACCGTGTCCAGAGGGTCTTCGACTCGTCGAAGGTGAACCGGTCAGCGAACTCCGGGCCCCAGTTGAGGGTGATCTCATGGTACGAGGATGCGCGGAGCCGGGACTCCTCGGTCACGTCGAATCCGGGGTCCTTCAGAGCCCAGATGTGGAGGGCGGCCTTCGACAGGTAGATCGTGAGGACCGTCCGGCCGTGTGGGCCAGCACCGGGCTGGAGAGTCTCCAGTGCCGCGTGATATCCGGCGGCATCCCTAGAGATGACGGCGCGGAGGGCTGTCTCGGTGGCGTCCTTCATCTCCTCGCCCCGTCGAGCGAAGGACTCGAACTTTTCCCTCGCCGAGGGAGCGAGGCTGTCGGCGAAGCCCATCTCCGGGTACTGCCCGAATATCGCGTGGCCGCCGTGGAGCGTCCGGCGCTTCTTCGTGGTGTAGTTGCTCCCGGTGTGGAGGAGGAAATTGCTGTAGATGACGCCGTCCCCGGCGTTCAGCTCTACGGGGATGCCCTCGGCGGCGTTCTGCAGGCGCTCGTTGGAGACGACATACTCTCCCGCCATGTCCTTCATGAACTCGGTATTCTCCCTCTCGGTGTTGCGTCGGCGGTGGCTGCCGGGGACGACCCACAGGACGCTGTCGTCGTACATGGGCACGTTCCACTGGGTGTATCGTGGGCCGTTTTCGATGAAGTCCGCCGCAAGGGCGTCCATCGGCGCCATGTCGGTAGGATGGACGTCGCGGTGCCAGCCGGTGCCGCCCGGCCAGTCGCGCACGGGGTTGCACATCATCATCATTTTGGTGACGTTGGGCTGGGGGTTGCACAGGAGCTGGGAGGCGATGTCGAGCGTCTCGTCGGCGACCCAGAAGTCCTCGATCACGTTCGCGGTCTCCTCATCGATCAGCCCCGGCTCCTCCATGAAGACGCGGGGCTGGCGGTCCATATCGTGCCGCCCGCCGGGAGGGTCGTCGGGGCCCCGTTCGGCGGCCCAGACGGCCTTCCTCCTGTCCAGGATCGTCTCGCAGCCGGCGCGCATGGATTCGAGCTTGTCCGGCGGAATGACATTCCGCAGTATCAGGAATCCCTGCTCCATGAATTGGTCTCTGTCTATGTTCATCTTTGTGCGTTCCTCCTGCAGGTCGTGCATTCCAGTACGTTCGCCGCTGCCGTAAGGGCCTAGGTTATTGCAATGGGCCGAAGCACGGTCAGTGTGAGTTAGTGTTGTTCTATTCGATTGGGACCTCGTCGCCGTGCCAAGGGAAGGCGTAGGTCGGATTGTTGGAGAAGCGGTCGAGGCCGCATTCGAGACGGACGGAGGTCATTGGGGGGAGCTCGACGGTGAAGTGCTTGCCGTTGACGGCCGTCGACGCGCAGCTTTGGGTCTGCTCGGCGCGGGTACGGAGGCCGGGGTTGATGCCGTCGTAGCTGTAGGTCGTCTCATCGAAGGACACGTCGGTAAAGGAGTGCTCGCCGAACGCACCCGCCTGAACGATGAGGGTGCGTGTCTCGCTGTGACCGGTGTTTACCAGTTGGATGCAGACCTTGTCGGCGGAAAGCTCGTCCACGAGGGCGGACACGTCGGACGGAAGACCGGGTCGCTGCTCGTAGGGGTCGAAGTACCGCACGGTCGCGCGGAGGATGCCCCCGTTGTAGAGCGGCGCGGGCGAGCCCATGGTCGTCTGGATGAGGGCCTTGACGATGACGGGGTTGGGAGGCCAGTTGTTGTCGTCGATGATCTGCTGAACCGTTCGAGAGTCACGCTCCATTGCTTCAATGTAGCCGGCCACCTGTTCGTAGTCTGCATTCATGGTCTGAATGGGCCAGTCTGGGTTCTTGCCGTCGTAGTATTGGAATTGGGAGAACTCGGTACGAGCGCCGCCTCGGTCGCCGGTCAGCGGTATGTCGTTCCAGTCGTCGCCGCCGCCGTTGAGCCAACGGTCGCGCACGCGGGTGACTATTTCGTGGTCGCTCTCCGACAGCGAGGCGTGATACAGGTGAGTGAGGTGAGGAGGGCCGCCTCGAATGCTGAAATCGCCGTAGGACGCCCAGCCTTCGGCACCGTAGCTGGTGGGCACGGCCATGCAGCGGCTCTCGTTGTCCGTCTCAATGGAGTTTTCCATGAGGACGCGGACCTGAGAGCGCAGGACTTCGAGGTAGGAGTCGTCACCGCCGCTCAGGAGGTGGGCGCACTCCGCGCCGATGATGAGGCCGAGGAAGAGGCGATCGATTGCGCGCTCACCTGTGCTCCAGCCGTGCAGGCCGCCCCACCACTGTCCATCGCGGGCCTCGCCGACCACGCCGGTGGAGCCGACGTTGTCAGGGATGATGCCGTCGTTGGCCTCGATGCGGTCTATCCAGCCCTGCACGTAGTCGAGTACCCACTTCTTGTACTTCTCGTCGCCGGTGTAGAGGTAGGCGTTCGTGATGAGTGCGGTCGTGCAGAGGTTGCTTGGCTCGTCGCCCTGGAGGACCATCTCGTCGAAGATGTCGAGGATTTCCTCGCGGCGGGCGTTGTCCTCGTACCAGCGAGGTTCGAGCTCCTTGACCCTGGGATAGAGGAAATGGGGGAGCAGAGGCTCGGCGCTGGGGTTGTCCTCCATCGTGCCGCGGTGTCCGAAATCGCCCAGCGACCTGCGGTCGAGCCAGTGGCGCACGAGGTGGACGTGGTCGGAGACGTTGCCGTCGGTATGAACGATGCCCTTGTGTTTCCGCACCTCCGTCATTGGACCGGCGCCGCCGTGCAGGGGGGAGCGGATGATCTTGTGCACGGGGTCCCAGTTGGGTGCGTCCGGGTCCTCGCCAATGTACATGGCGGCGAACTTGCGGGCGCGCTCGCGGTTGGAGGGGTTGGTGGGATCAGCGAGGCCGAAGTCGTAGAGCATCTGGTTGCCCTCGCCCATGTGGAACCAGTCGGCGTTGA
>VXLM01000013.1 GCA_009841605.1 Dehalococcoidia bacterium | reverse complement strand
ACAAGGGTTGCCCCTACGACAGGTTTGCCGGGGGTTATTTTCAGAGGAATGACAGTGACGGGGTTGCCTTCCAAGTGGACCAATAGCCAAGTGCCTACCCCTGTCAGCTTGTGCCCTGCCTTAGGTAAGAGCATCGTCACAGCGACAGTTTCCCCTTTTTGATATCCTAGTGTCACCATCGACGGGCCGTTCTTCCGTTCCGAGAGGTGACCTATGTCTATCGTGACTCTCAGCGGACTCACCGGCGGGGGCGCACGCAGACTCGGGCCGGGCATCGCGAGGCGCTTGGGCGCCGACTACGTCGACCGGCTGATTCTCACTGACGCCGCCCGTCACGCCGGCGCCACGGTTGCCGCCTTGCACGAACGGGAGGAGCGCCCTCCGACTCGCGGCGAGCGCTTCACAGGGATGCTCCAGCGAATCCTCGAACGGGCAGCAGTTAGCGGAGCCGCCGGCGATCCATACTTCGGTCCCAGCACGATGTCTCTCCTGACCGAAGAGTTTGAAGAGCTCCCGCAACCGACGATCACCAGAGGGCACGAGATCGAGGACGAGAAGTACCATGACGCCTTGGCGCAGGTCATCAACGACCTCGCAGCGACCGGCAACGTCGTCATCGTGGGACGGGGCAGTCCCGTCATCCTCAAGGACCAGGCGACCGCCCTCCGTGTCGGAACCGTCGCCGACTGGGAGGACAGGGTCGCCAGAGTGATGGAGGTGGACCGGCTGGAGCGCGACGAGGCCGAGCGCACGATCGTCGCCCGCGACCAGGCCCGCGCCTACTACTACAAGAGATACTTCGATATCGACGACCCCGACGACCCGAAGCTCTACCACTTCGTCCTCAACACGAGCGACCTGGGTATCGAATACGCCACTACGATAGTGATCGAAGCCGTGCAAGCCCTAGAGGCAGGTGACATTCGCCCCGTGGACAGCGACTCACCGTAGGGCATTTTCGAGGACGCATCGGATCTATTCAAGCGTAATTTGAACGCCGATCCGATAAAGGGAGGCATAGGCATGGTAGATGAATTGAACCGCGCATGGGTTGATCAGCAGACAAAGAGTGAGGTGCAGCGCCACTCGAACATGGTCGAAGCGTCAAAGCGCGCGCAGGAACACTATCAGCCACCCTCGAAGCCTCATTCCGAAATTGGGGATAGGCTGTACCGTATTGCGCGTGTTGTATTTCCTACGATAGCGATCGTTGGCCTGCTGGCAATGTTTGGCTTCGCCGTCTGGATTGTCGTGACATCCGGCTGATCGTTTCAAAATGATCGATGGAACGCTGTGAAAGCGAGTCTCCACTCACATTCACGCGGATGGGGCCACTACTGCAGGACTTGAGTGGGCGATTGCAGTGTGGATTGGTGACGTAATCCCAAGGGAGGAATGCGCATGGCCGAGGACCCGCTAATTCACCAACGTTTTGTAGAGGGAACCAACAAATACGGAGACATGGTGGGCGAAGCGCGGCGAGCGCATGAGAACACGCAACATGCGCGGAACCTAGAAGGTCGATCGTTCAACTGGAAGGCAGCGATACTCCTGCTCATCTTGATCGCAGGAGCAGCCGGGCTGCTCTTTCTCCTCTCTCAATTGGCAGGGCCTGCCGATTATTTGCCCTAGGAACTGCCGCATCCGTAGGGTTGAGAGATGGCGCAGGATGGCACATGCAGTTCTCATGGGGACTTGACGATGGCAGTCACACGACATCAAGTTCTCATCTAGATGGACAATCAGGACGAAAAGGAACCGACGCTCAGTCGAGGCAATTCCCGGAGCGCCTTCACGTTGAAGCATAGGTCCTTTCGCTTACTGTCGGCAGCCGTCGTGCTCGCTCTGATCACATTAGTGCTGCTGATTCTCTACGATCACGTGGCCCCAGGGAGTGGGCTCCACATTCCTCCGTAGGCTAGGTAGTGTTGACACTTCCCTTTATTCCGCTTTTCCTTGTCATTCCGGGTGAAGCGAGGAATCTGAAATCTGTGCCTGCGGATCCACGTGTGATAGGGCGAGTAGCTCCCGAAAATCACACGATCGTGTGATTACAGAGGCCGAGTGCGTGGATTAGGATGGGTAGTAGGAACACCGTCTGCAACAGGAGGTGCAACTATGGCCCCGATGATGGTCGATCCCTATTGGTTCATTCTCAAGGGAGCGGAGAAGCACAAGCTGAATCTGGAAGAATTGGAGCGGGCGGAGGGAAGCGCTCAGCACGTCCGGTCGGCGGGATTCGGCAGGTCAAGTCGCTGGCTGTGGATGACGCTCTGGTTTGTGGTGGTAGTGGTGGGGCTCTTCGTCCTGTACCAGATGACGGGAGCATCCGAAGCAACGCTTCCAACCCCATAATGGGGGACGGCAGGCGGCGTAAGGACATTTCAACCGGAAGGAGGCATGGGCATGTATGTACCGGAAGTCAGAGGAAGGGTCGAAGAGGGCGCCCGGAAGTACGAATACCGGTTGGAGGAGTTGGAGCGTGCGGAGGAGAATGCCACGCACGTCCGAGCCGTGGGCGGCAGGTCGAGGCGGTGGTTGTGGACACTGCTCGCGGTTGTCGCGCTGATGGCTGTGCTGTTCGTCATTTTCCAAGTCGCAGTGCCTTCGGACCCGGTGATCGTAGCGCCGTAGGACTGCGGTTCCGGCTGTCAGCTCACCCGATATCGAACGCTTCCGCGATCAGGCGATACGAGCGGACTCGGTGCTCGAAGTTGTAGCAGTTGGTGACGATGCCCACGTCGGTCGTCCGGTAGTCAGACGCGATGCTCACGATGCGTTCACGGACTCGCTCCGGCGTGCCGTCCACGTAGGCGGGTTTGAGGCTCTCGATGTACTGCCTCGCTATCTCGGTTATCGGATAGACGGAGGCCTCCTCCGGAGGCAGGAGTCCTCCCTGTAGGTTCAGGTGCTGTCCCGCCTTGCTCAGGTTGCGGCTCGACGCGATGAACTGCGCCTCTTCGTCCGACGGCGCGCACAGGGCCTGAACGGTGACGTTCACCCTGGGCTCCTGTAGGTACTTCGATGGCTTGAACTGCTCCCTGTACAGCTCCGCCACCGCCGGCCCGTACTCCCCCGTCGTCCCGAAGAAGTCGGCGAAGGCGAACGGCAGGCCCAGCAGCCCAGCCAGTCGAGCCGAAAAGTCGCTCGATCCCAGCAGCCACACATCGGGTACTTCGTCCGGCATGGGACCCGCCTGAGCGACGATGCCGGAGAAGGGGTGCTCGTCAGTTATCGTGTCCTCAAGGAATGCTAGAAGGTCGGATACCATCTGGGGAAAGCGGTTCACGTCGGCAGGAGGACGGGGGTATGTGAGAGCCAGAGCCGTGCGCTGGTCGCTGCCGGGGGCTCGCCCGATGCCGAGGTCGATACGGCCGGGGTAGAAGGCATTGAGGGTGCGAAACTGCTCGGCGACTTTGAGGGCCGAGTAGTGTGGGAGCATCACTCCGCCACTGCCTACCCGAATGGTCGATGTGCTGGCCGCGATCTGGCCGATCAGGATTTCGGGCGAATTGCCTGTGAATGACGTGGAGTTGTGGTGCTCTGCCACCCAGTAGCGCTTGTAGCCGCAGCGCTCCGCCTCAACGGCCAGCGCTACGGTCTCGCGCAGAGACTCCGCCGCCGTGCTCCCTTTCCGCATCGGGGACTGATCGACGACGCTGAGCGTGATGTCTTTGGCCGAAACTGTCGGTGCCATACGAACGAGAGCGCCGCCTACTTTCTCCGCTCCCGCAGTTTCGCCCAAACGTCTTCGGGGGTGACTCCCTCCGCCGCCAAGAGCACCAGGGTGTGATAGATCATGTCGGCGACCTCGGACGCCAGAGCGTCGCGGTCGCCAATGACACCTGCGATGGCCGCCTCCCCCGCCTCCTCGATGACCTTCTGCGCGATGCGGGGGGCGCCCTGCTCGAAGAGTGCGGTCGTGTAGCTGCCCTCCGGCATCTCATCCTTGCGTGACTGAATCAGCGCGAAGAGTTCGTCCGTAATTCCCGGCCCTCGGTCGCGCGTCTTGATTTCCCTCATTTCCATCAAGGGGATGAAGAAACACGACTCCTCGCCGGTGTGACACGTGGGGCCTATCGGATCGGCCTTGACGAGTATGGCGTCGCCGTCACAGTCCAAATGCAGCGACTTGACCTTGAGGAAGTTGCCGGACGTCTCGCCCTTCAGCCAGAGCTCGGAGCGGCTGCGGCTGTAGAACCACACGTTGTCGCCGCCAAGAGTCCGCTCAAGCGCCTCCGGGTTCATGTACCCGAGCATCAGCACCCTGCCCGTGGCGTCGTCCTGCACGATGGCGGACACGAGGCCCTTGTCATCGAGTTGTATCATGCGCGTTCCTTCCGCTACCCTTCTGACGTATACCGCAAGCGCATATCCATTCTTTCATACGGCATATTGTCCACTCAAGGGATTGGCGTGGAAGGTTGGCGGCTTGCAGTCGTTGCAGCGACGGACTACTATGGCGCGCATCGGAGACCGCAGCCCTGCCTAACAGATCGTCATGGAGAGTCCTCGATGGCAGTCCGTCCGTCCTATAGAACGCTGGGGGCACTGGTTTCCCTTCTGATGGCCCTCGTCTTGACCGCCTGCGCGCCCACAGACAGCCCTCTTGCCGTCGGCGACCGTGCGACACCGACGCCGACGCCGACCGAGTCCGAACGAGTTCAGGCGGCGGCAGTAGCAACGCCGACTCCCACGTATGTGCCGATTCCGACCTCCGTGCCAGTCGATTCCGTCTCCGAATCCACTGCGGCGACACAGAGCGGACAGGGAGACGGAGCAGTCACTATCGAGCCGACCCGCACTCCGGTGCCGTTGCCTGCGGACTACAACAGGAGCACCGAAGGGGTACCAAAGCACGAGCTGGTGAAACTGGCGCAATGGGACGAAAACCGAGTCAAGCTGAGCAACTTCATTGCCGGGTACATAATCGCGCATGGCCTCAACTACCCTACCCGCATTATCGACTTGGAACCCGAAGGCTACAAGGACGCGCTTCCTCACAACGACGTGGACATCGTCCTCGAGGCCGATCCCGAGTGGGCGAAGCCGTATGCCGACGCCGGGATCATCGTCGTGCTCAAGCCTCTCTCATCGGCCAGTCCAGATACCGTCGTCGCGGTGAATGCCTCCCTGTGGAAGCGCGCGCCGGAGGTCGGGCAATTCCTCGAACAGTATGAGTGGGACGGCGAACTGCTGACCACCGAGGCGAAGAAGATCAAGAGCGGCAGAATTGCCGTGACGGCTGCCGTTGTCGGCCATAATGTCTTCAAGCGCAACGAGGAAATGTGGACCGAGTGGGTGTCGCCGGAGGCCGTCGAGACCGTCCGCGCCGCGATGGAGGACGGCAAGATTTGGTTCTGTCGAGCATTCGAGGTGAGGACAGTCGGTCCCTACGTCATGAGGGTCTGCAAGGACCAGCCAACCGTCTCGACAAGGCTGTAGTGGGGCTACTCCACGAGCCTAGTCCATCACCGTCCCACCGCCGATGTTGATCGCCTGGCCGTGAATCCATGACGCGGCCTCGGTGCAGAGGAAGGCGATGAGTCCCGCAACCTCCTGAGGAGTGCCGGCCCTGCCAATCGGGGCCAGACTCGCTCTCTCCTGCCATACCTCTCCCCTGCCGAGCGGGTCGAGGCGCGAGGTGTCGACGAGGCCCGGGCAGACCGCGTTGACGTTGATGCCGTGCGGCCCGAGGTCGAGGGCCATCGAGTGTGTCATACCGACCTGAGCGAAGTTGGCGGCGTTGTAAGCCAGCGTAGCGGCGGAGGCCCGTTTCCCGGCTGCCGACGCAATGGTCACGATCTTGCCGCCCTGCCCTTGCTCGATCATCACCTTCGCAACGGCCTTGCTGCACAAGAACGTACCACGTACCTTGACGTCAATCACCTTCTGAAATATGTCGGGAGTGACCTCGATGAGAGGCACGCGGTCGGGACCATAGCGGTACGCGGCGTTGTTGACCAGAATGTCGATTCGCCCGTACTCCTCCAGCACACGTTCGATCATGGTGTCAACGTGGGCTTCGTCGGTCACGTCGCCCACGATGGTCAGTGCCCGTCGGCCCAGAGCGCGCACCTCGTCTGCGGTGCTCTCGATGTCGCGCCAGCCGACTTCCTGCTCGTCGGGCGGGAACGTGGAGGGGTCGCGGCCCGTGCCCGTTAGCACGAGATCCGCATCCAGCTTTGCCAGGGCGTGCGCCGTGGAGTTGCCAATGCTCCGCCTTCGTCCCGCGCCTGTGACTATGGCTACCTTGCCGTCAAGCTCACCCATGCTGCCCCTCTCTTACCCGGTCGTATTGACCGAAATGATGCGGGCATTATGACCAATCCGCAAGGAGGGGGCAACGGCGGCCAGTCAGGAGGAACTCTTGGAGGGGGGAGGTTCTGGCAGACTTAAGGGGGCTCTGCTACGAACTTTTCGGCATGAAGCCCCAATATAAACATCGATGTCTATTCTCGCGGCGTTCAACTGGCGGAGAGCAATTGCCGACGCCTCAATCTTTGGATAGTCAAGCATGTTACTCCCTTGGCGTTATCAGGCCATCTGACGGAGCGCCATGTCTCTGAACGTGCCTTCCTCCGCCATCAGCTCGTCGAAGGAGCCTTTTTGGACCACCTGGCCATTCTTCAAGACGTAGATTCGGTCTGCTCGGCGAATGGTGGAGAGGCGATGGGCACTCACTATGCGGGTCACGGACAGTTTTTCGATTTGCTCCATCACGCTGGATTGAGTTTCGTTGT
>VXLM01000039.1 GCA_009841605.1 Dehalococcoidia bacterium | reverse complement strand
CTTCGACAGGCTCAGGGCGAACGGAGTTGAACGCTCTCTTGGGACCTAAATTTAGCCCACTACTTGGCCGCCTTTATGTAATATGACGTGCAGGCAAATCCGGGAGGAACATCATGAAGATAACCAAAGTCGAGCCGCTGTCGGTTGATCGGTTCCTGTTCGTGAAGGTGCATACCGACGCGGGGATAACCGGCATCGGCGAGTCCGGGACGTGGGGCTTCCTCGAAGCGTCGAAAGCCGCCATCGAGAAGTTCGGGCGGTACCTCGTCGGCGAGGACCCGCTGCGAATCGAGCACCACTGGCAGTACATGTACCGGTTCGCGCACTTCCGGGGGGCGGCGATCATGGGGGCGCTCAGCGCCATCGACATCGCCCTGTGGGACATCGCGGGGAAGCACTTCGACGTTCCGGCGTACCAGCTCATGGGCGGCGCCGTGCGGGACAAGGCCCGCGTGTACTACCACGTGCTAGGCGACACCCGCGAGAAACTGGTTGAGGGCGTCAAGGCGGCGCGGGAGGAGGGATTCACGGCGGTCGGCCACCTGACGCCGTTCCTCGACGAGGACAGGTCGATTCCGTACTTCAAGACGCACGTTGACAAGATGGAGGACGCCATAGACGCCGTGCGGCAGTACCGCGAGGCGGCGGGCGACAACGTGGACATCTGCGTTGAGATTCACCGTCAGCTAACGCCGGCGGAGGCCATCGTGCTGGCGAAGGGCATCGAAGAGTTCCACCCGATGTTCTACGAGGACCCCACCCTGCCGGACAATCTCGACGCCATGGCGTTCATAGCGAGCAAGACGTCCATACCGATCGCCACGGGTGAGCGCATTCACAGCATCCACGAGTTCCAGATGCTGCTCCAGCGCAACGCCGTGCAGTACGTCCGGCCGGACGTTTGCATGGCGGGCGGCCTCACGCACTCGAAGAAGATCGCGGCACTTGCGGAGGCGCAGTACGTTGGGGTGATTCCGCACAACCCGCTCGGCCCGGTGAGCACCGCGGCCTGTCTTCAGCTTGCGGCGTGCATCCCCAACTTCGCCATCCAGGAATACCCGCTCGGCGAGCACGAGCCTCCGAAGAACGAGATCGTCAAGACGCCGCTGCAGGTCGAGGACGGGTTCCTCATCATCCCCGACGGGCCCGGCATCGGCATCGAACTGGCGGACGACGCCCTGGAGCGCTTCCCGGAGAAGCCGCGAGAGGTGGAGACGCGGCTCCACGTGGACGGCTCGGTGGTAGATCAGTAACTAAACGGAGGAAACCATGTCAAAGTTCAGTGTTAGCCTCGAAGTGGACAAGCCGATCCAGCACTGCTGGGACATCCTCATGGACGAGTCGAGGATGGCCGAATGGGCTATCGGGTTCCAGAGCATAGAGACGATAGAGGGTGAGCCGATGACCGTCGGCAGCAAGCACAGGATGGTCTTTGAGGAGCGCGGGAAGGAGCTCGTGTTCATTGAGACGGTCAAGGTCATCGATCCTCCCCGGGAGTTCACGTTCGACCTCGACCACGAAGTGATGAACAGCACGGTCAGCATGACGTGTGAAAGCGTTGGCGTGGAGAGGACACTGCTCTCCAGCCACACGGAGGGACGCCCGACCAAGCTCCTGTTGAAGATCATGATGCCCTTCATGGTGCCGCAGATGAAGAGGCGGCAGTTCCAACAGCTCGAGAACCTCAAGGCCATAACGGAGGCGAGTTGATTCGTTGGACGTGCGAGACAAAACCTAGTGCGCAAGCCGGAGGAATAATAGATGCCGAAGTACAGTCTAAGTGTCGAAGTTGACAGGCCAATCGAAGATGCATGGGAAGTCGTCATGGATGAGTCTAAGATGGGGGAATGGCTGGAGGGTTACAAGGGTATGGAGCTCCTGGAAGGCGAGCCTCTCACCGTCGGGAGCAAGCACAAGATGATCTTCGAGGAGGACGGACAGGAACTTACCTTCACCGAGACGGTCACGGCCATCAACCCGCCCACGGAGTTCTCGTTCGACTTCGACCACGACATGATGAGCAGCAATATACAAATGATCCTTGAAAGCACGGGACCTGCGTCGTCGCGCATCACGAACCGCACGAACTTCAAGGCTGACGGGTTTTTCGTCAACCTCATCATGTTCTTCATGACGCCAAGGATGAAAGGTCGACAGCGCAGGAGCTTCGAGCGGTTGAAGGCGTTGATAGAAGCGAGTTGATCCCTTGAATACGTCCGGCATCCGCAGCGTCGCTGTCATCGGCGCCGGTCTCATGGGACACGGCATCGCGATTGAGTTCGCCCTTGCCGGCTACGACGTGCGACTGCATTCGCGTTCCGAGGAGAGTCTCGAACGGGCGCGAGGGATGATCCGCGACAGCCTCGAGCGCCTTCGGGACCTCGGCAGGGTCTCGGAGCAGCAAACGGAGTCGGTACCGGACGGCGTGCGGATGAGCACCGAACTGGGCGAACTGGTTGGTGATGCCGATCTGGTCATCGAGTCGATCTATGAAGACATTGACGCCAAGACTGATTTGTTCGCCCAACTTGATGACCTGTGTCCCGACCGGACGATTCTGGCCAGCAACACGTCCAGCTTCCTGCCGAGCAGGCTCGCCGCGGCGACGACTCGACCGGACAAGGTCATCAATGCCCACTTTCTCAATCCTCCGTTCTTCGTGCCGCTCGTCGAGGTGGTACCGACAGAAGAGACCTCCGAGGAGACTACGAGCGTCGTGATGGAACTGCTGACCTCGCTCGGCAAGCAGCCGATTCTAGTGAAGCGCGAGGCGCCGGGCTTCGTGGCGAGCCGCCTGCAGATGGCGCTGCTTCGTGAGGCACTTTGGCTGGTCGAGAACGAGGTGGCATCGGCGGAGGACGTCGACAAGGCAATCAACGCCGGACTCGGACGGCGTTGGGCGACGGCGGGGGTGCTGCAGGTGTTGGAAGTGGCAGGGTGGGACCTGATATCGCGCGTCGCGGCTGACGTGTTCCCGCACCTCTCCAATGCGGACGATCCGTCCCTGCTGCGGGAGATGGTTGAGCGCGGCGACATTGGGGTGAAGGCGGGGAAAGGTTTCTACGACTGGACGCCGGAAAAGGCTGAAGAGCTGCGCAGGTGGATCGCGCAGGGGCTGGTGGAGATTGGCCGCTTGGACAGCGGAAAGGCAATGGACCCGTGAAATTCCAGAAGATCAAATACGAAGAACTAAATGCGAAGCAAAAGGAAATTTACAATTTTCAGAAAGTTGCTGCACAACTGGCCGACTATGGATTCAACTGCATCAAACTTGCTGATGACTGGCAGGGGGCCGATTTTCTCGCATATCACAAAGATGGAGACTGGACTCTCAAAGTTCAACTCAAAGGCCGCCTTAGTATTTATAGGAAATATGAGGGCAAAGATCTGTGGATATGCTTTCCACACGAGGGAAGCTGGTATTTGATACCTCATGACAGGCTAGTTGAAATCGTAGGAGAACAGACCAAATGGCTAAATTCACCTTCATGGAAGAGTGGGGGATACAGCAGTGGAAATCCTCCCAGACGCTTGCTTGAGGCGACTTCCGTGTTTGTACTGGGATCGCCTGACCAAACTGAGGAGGGACACACCGAAACTCCAACTGCCTCGTCAAACACACTATCAAAACCCAAGAAGAGTCAAAGAACTATTGGGACCGGTGACGCTCACCAGAGAGCTAAAGCAATACTCGTTCAACATGGCTATAACATTCTCGAACTTGAAGAGCACGGTCGCCTAATGGCTCATCAGGAAGAGACGGACCAATTGGTCGAGGTTCAAGTCAAGACGCGAGTATCAATCGAGAGAAGATATGTTGGTAAGAGTATGCACATGTGTTTCCCAATTGCTAAGGATGACGAGGAGCGTTGGTACTTGATACCGCATGACAAGCTCGTGAAGATCGTAGGGACCCAAACCAACTGGCTCAATACAAGATCGTGGACGACTGACGGTGCCTACCACAGCCAGAGTCCTTCAAGGCAACTAATGGAAGGGCTTGCCGATTTCGAGCTCCGGTGACGACCACCTGAGCCACTGAACCAGTCGGGTAGTCAATCGACATCGACAAACTGGATTGACCGGAATTCGCTTCTACGGGTACAATACCTCCACTTCGTCCCAAAGGTAGAGACGCTTGGGAACCGCATAGTCCTTCGCAACCGCATCTTTTCGCCCACTACGAGGCCTCCCGTGGTCCGCTAGGACTGCGCGGGAGGCTTTCTTATGTCCTGAACGGACGCCATTGTTGATACCATGAACCGGCGCGTGGCTACGCGCCTGCCCACAGGAGACAAACGACCATGTCACAAGAAACGGACTTAATCGAGCTACGCCAACGAATCCGCCACTCGGCCGCGCACGTCATGGCCGACGTGGTGACGACGATGTTCCCGGAGGCGAAGCTGGGGATCGGGCCGCCAACGGAGGACGGCTTCTACTACGACTTCATGGTGGAAGAGCCGTTCTCCGAGCAGGACCTATCACGCATCGAGAAGCGGATGCGGCGGGTAGTCCAGCAGAACCACACCTTCGAGTTGCACGAGTACCCCCGCGACGTGGCGGAGGAGATGAACGCCTCGGAGCCTCTGAAGATGGAGATCATCGACGAGATCCCCGAGGACGAGAAGATCACGACGTATAAGCACGGCAAGTTTGAGGACTTGTGCGCTGGGCCGCACGTCGAATCGACGGGGCGGATTCCGGCGTTCAAGCTGCTGAGCGTCGCCGGGGCGTACTGGCGCGGCGACGAGAACCGCCCGATGCTCCAGCGCATCTACGGGACGGCGTTCGAGTCGAAGGAGGCGTTGGACGACCACCTCCACAAGATTGAAGAAGCCAAGAAGCGCGACCATCGGCTGCTTGGACGGCAGCTCGACCTATTCTCCATCCACGAGGAGACGGGCCCCGGGCTGATCATCTGGCACCCGAAGGGATCGAGGACGCGGGGCATTGTCGAGGACTTCTGGCGGGAGCAGCACCGGCAACATGGCTATGAGCTGATCTACACGCCGCACATCGGGCGCGCCAGCCTGTGGGAGACGAGCGGGCACCTGGGCTTCTACAAGGAGAACATGTACGCGGCCATCGAGATGGAGGGGCAGGACTACTACCTCAAGCCGATGAACTGCCCGTTCCACGTGATGTACTACCGGAACGATCTGCGGAGCTACCGCGAACTGCCCATGCGGATCGGCGAGCTGGGGGCCGTCTACCGATATGAGCGTGGAGGCGTTGTGCAGGGCCTTCTGCGCGTTCGGGGTATGACGCAGGACGACGCTCACATCTTTTGCAGGCCCGACCAGGTGTCTGACGAGGTGAACGGCGTGCTCGACCTCACGTTCTTTCTCATGAGCAGCTTCGGGTTCAGCGACTACGACGTGATGCTCTCGACAAGGCCTGAGAAGGCGGTCGGCGAGGATGATCAGTGGGAGCTCGCCACGGAGTCGTTGCGGGCGACCCTCGTGGAACGGGGAATCGAGTATCAGATCGATGAGGGCGGGGGCGCGTTCTACGGCCCGAAGATCGACATCCACATCCGCGACGCCATCGGGCGGCTGTGGCAGATCACGACGGTGCAGTTCGACTTCAACCTGCCGGAGCGGTTCGGCCTGACGTACATCGGCGAGGACGGCAAGGAGCACCGACCGTACATGGTGCACCGGGCGCTGCTCGGCACGATGGAGCGGTTCATGGGCGTGCTCATCGAGCACTACGCCGGGGCGTTCCCCGTGTGGCTGGCGCCTGTGCAGGCGGTCGTGATCCCGATAGCCGACCGTCACGTCGAGTACGCACTGGAGCTCAAGGCACGCCTGAAGGCGTCGAACGTGCGCGTCGACGTTGACGACGGGAACGACCGCATGAACGCCAAGATTCGCAACGCGCAGTTGCAGAAGGTCCCGTACATGCTGGTGATCGGTGACCGCGAGATCGAGGCGGGCGCGGCTGCCGTGCGGCTGCGGTCAGGCGACGACCTCGGCGCTGTGCCGGTGGATGAGATTGTCTCCAGGATCACCAACGAGGTGGAGGCTAAGGCGTAGCCCCCTCTCTGTATCTCTCCTCCGTTCGACGGGGGAGAGATTATTGGGTGTTTGCGAAATCCGCGGAAGCCGTTCGTGGTGAGCTTGTCGAACCATGAACGGTAGTTCAACCCTTCGACAGGCTCAGGGGGAACGGATTTCCTTTGAGCACCTTTGCGGGAAACCGCCCCGACGGACGCTATCCCTGCTTGACCAGCTTTTGCAGCGACCTGACCTCGCGGGGAGGGTCGAGGCGTGAGCCGTATGCGGCGTATGAGACCTCGGCGACGTAGACATCGCCGTGCGAGTCGACGGCGATGCCGTGCGGCGTGATGAACTGTCCTAGCCCTTCCCCTATCGGTTCATCCCCTACTCGCGCTTTCACGTTTCCTTCGAGGTCGAACACGGTCACGCGGGGGCCGAGGCGCTTGCCGGTCCAGTTTCCCCATCCCAAGGGGTTCTGTGGAATGCCGGCGTACATCTCGCCGACGTAGGCAAGCGAGTTCTCGACGTCGATGGTGATGCAGGACGCCATCGCGAGGTCGTTCCACTGCGTTAGGAAGTTTCCCGACGAGTCGAAGACTTGGACTCGCTGGTTCTCTCGGTCGGCGACGTAGACGTTCCCATCGCCATCGGCGGCGATGTTGTGGACGGTGTTGAACTCGCCCGGATCGGTGCCGGAGCGTCCCCACGAAAGCAGGTGCTTACCATCCGGTGAATACTTGTGGACGACGGCGTTGCTGTAC
>VXLM01000095.1 GCA_009841605.1 Dehalococcoidia bacterium | reverse complement strand
CCCATCACCCGTCCACCCGCGGCAGTTCGGCGTCGTGCCCCCGCCTCCTGTGGGGATGCACTTGCGGTTCTGAAGGTCGTTCTTTCCTGACTCGATTGCGGCCTTGACCTTCTCAACCACCTCCGCCGGAATCCACTGAGTCCACAGGTCTTCATTGTTCTTCAGGACGATCAGCGAGGCCACGTTCGGATTTATCCCCAGCCTGCCCCCCGTGATCCGTGCCGACGCCGAGTCGAACACCTCGTCGTCCGCCGTAATCGCACCAAGAAAGTCCACGATCTCCGGTGCCCGCTCCTTCAGCCGCCCGTGCACGACGATCCGCGCCCCGTCCGTCGCTTCGACCATCGTCCCAACGTCGATGACGGCGCCGTCCTCCGACCGCTCTCCCAGCCAGTCTCCCAGCTCCGGGCTCGTCTGCAGGACGATGTCCAACTCCCCCGTTTCCAGCAGACCGGGGTATTCCTCCACCGTCGTCTCGACCATCTCCACCCCGTAATCGTAGCCGTAGACGATGACATACCCTACCAGGTGATTGTCGAGCTGAACGCGCTTGTCGTCCCATATCCCTATCCGCACCAGACCCTCAGTCGGCTCGTACAACGCGTCGAGGTACGTGTCCGACCGCTCCTGTGCGACCTGCTCCATCACTTCGGCCGGTATCGGCGTTGGAGTTGGCTCGTCGGGCAGGGGAGTCGGAGTAGGGGTGGAGGCTATGATAGTTGCCCGAACTCCGAAAGCTAAGGGGTCTTCCTGCTCCGGCGCGCACGCGCTCAGAGCAATGTACCCCGCAGCCGCTGCAACAATCAGCAGAATCGCGATGCGTAACTTCGACCACCCCATAATGATCCCCCTCTCGCCGGAGAGACCTTTGCACTACCGTCATACCGGCGAAGGCCGGTATCCAGAGGGGCGGGGCGGGGGTGAACCGAGTTGTCTTGAACTCCCTGTGTCGCTCCGCCGGTTATGCAAAGTTTCGCCGGATGGCTCGGTTCAGGATGGCGGCTGTCCGTTGCCGACAGTCTAGGTACGTTTGCCCTCGCGTGTCAACCTTCGTCGCCACATATCAAAACCCTTACGAAGTCCGTTCGTGGTGAGCCTTTCGCACCACGAGTATAGCCGCCAACAGGCCCCAACCCCTCATCCTCGCCCACGCGAGTACGCCAGCACTCCAACCCTCCGCAGCCCGAAAATCGCAATCGCCGCCAGCACCCCTAGCGTCGAGAACGCGAACACCCACCGGTACTCGCCTCCCGCCACGTCGAGGATGCCCCCGAACAGCACCGGCCCGATCACCCCGCCGAGCAGCCCAAGTGACGCCTGCAGCGCCATCGTCGACCCCAACCGCCTCGGGTCGGCCACCTCCGTGATGCCCGTCTGGTAGATCGCCGAGTCCGCCGACGCCGCCCACGCGAACACAACGCACACTACGACGATCAGCCCCCACGGCCAGTGTCCTATCCACGCCAGCCCCACAGCGCACACCGCCGACACCCCCAGGATCAGCGATGCCGCCGTCGTGCGCCCCAGCCTGTCCGAGACCGCTCCCCCCATCACCGGGCCTACCGCGCCGAACGCCAGCGCCAGCCCTCCTACCTCCGCCGCCGTGACAATGGCATTCCCCTCCGAAAACCCTCTGGCAACCAGGATGGTCGTGAGAAACACCGGCAGCCACACCCGCAGCGCGTACAGGTTCAGCGCGTGTACCGTGTACCCAAGTATCACGAACTGCACCGGCTCGCTCTTGAGCACCGTCGGGTCGAGCCGGCCGCGAGAGACCTCCGGCGGCGTATCCGAAACGGAGCGCACCAGGAGAAATATCAACGGCAGACTCACCGCCGACAGCCCTGCCACCAGCGTGTAGGCGTCCCTCCACTCCATCGTCGCCATCAGCCAGCCCGTCAGCGCAAGCGACCCGCTGTGCGAGGCGTACTGCGCCGTCACAAACAGACCCATCGCCGAACCCCGCCCGTTCCGCTCGAACCGCCGCGCCACGAGCCGCAGTCCCGGTATGTACACGCCGAGGAATCCTACTCCCGCAATCGCTCGAAGGACGACGCCCACCACGACATCGTGCGTCGTCAGTGGAAAGAGCAGGTGCGCCGCCACCGAAAGAACCGCCGACACGTACATGATCCGCTTCGGACCCAGCCGGTCGCTTAGTGGCACCAGGAAGAGCGCCGACGCCGCATACCCCGCCAGGTACGCCGAAAACAGCGCTCCCGCCCCCGCGTTGTTCAGCCCAAGCTCATCCTTGATCGCCGAGAGCGCCGCCACGTAGCTCGCGATCGGCAGCAGAAGCACGAACAGCGACAGCGACAGCAGAACGAGCCACACGAGACCGGGTCCTCCCGCGCCTCGCTCGGCGTCCTTGCCCTGCGGTTCGCTTGCCAAAGGCGTCCTCGTCCTTTCTCCAGCCCCCGCAAGACGTGAACTATACGAGCATCGCAACCCGATTTCAAACCGACTGACAGATCGCAACTGTTCAGACTTCGTGAGAGTGCTCGACACACACAGTCACCGTCATACCCGCGAAAGCGGGTATCCATAGGGGGAGGGTGTTCCCCTCATCAACTCTGAACAGTTACGCCGAAAGGAGCGGATTCACGAACCAAAACCGTTCACCCTGAGCCTGTCGAAGGGTGAAACAACCGTGTCGACACGTTCCCCTACTTTCTACGCAATTCTTTCTACTTTCTCTCCCCCTCTGCGCTCTCTGCGGTGAATCTTCCGTCTTGAGCAGTTACTTGAAAACCTGCCGAAGGGTGAAACAACCGTATCGACACGTTCCCTACTTCCTACGTAATTCTCTCTACTTTCTCTCCCCCCTCTGCGTTCTCTGTGTTCTCTGCGGTGAATCTTCGTCCTGTCTCGCCCCTCGACTTATCACGGCGCCTGCCTGATACTCTCCATCATCCGCCGCGCCGTCGTCGTGAGATCGTCGTCCTGCGTCACCTCAAGCACCCGCTCGAGGTCCCGCAGCGCCCTGTCACGCTCGTCGAGATGGGTGTACAGCTGCGCTCGCTGCATGTAGTAGACCGCCTCGAACGGCCTCAGCTCAATCGCCCTCGAAAGGTCCTCCAGCGCCGAGTCCACGTTCCCGTCGTCGAGGTTCACCCGCGCTCGGTTGTGGTAAGCGTCGGCATACTCCGGATCAAGCTGAACGGCCCGCGTGAAGCTCAGAATCGCCGACTCATTGTCGCTCATGTACGTGAAGATCCGCCCCCGCAGGTCGTGCGCCTCCACCAGGTCCTCGTCGAGCTGCAGCGCCTGGTTCACGCTCGCCATCGCCGCCCGGAGGTTATTCGTCTGAAGCAGCGCCCGGCTCTGGGCCACGTACGCCTCCGTGAACCCCCGGTCCCGCCGTATCGCATGAGTGAATTCCTCGCGCGCCCTCCGGTAGCTGCCGTGCTCTTCGAACTGCAGCCCCTGCTCGTAATGCTCACGCGCAAGCTCCTGCTCCGACGGCCCGGAACACCCCGCCGTCCCCGTGACGACCAAAACGAAAAGGACGGGCAGTACACCCGTCCGGCAACCCCATCCTCTGAAAAACCGTTCGTATCGGAACACGGCACCCCACAAACCGACCGCTTCAACCATCGCGCCCGCTATCCAACCACAAGTCCAAACCACCTACCTTAGAAACTCTCTCAAAATGCGCTCCCACGACTATTCTCCACGTACACGCTCAGGGAAAAACACGTTCGCCCTGAGCAGCGTTACGCCCCACGCCGGCGCCGTGCAGGGTGTCAGTAACTGCCACTAAGGCCGGGGAATCACGTGAAGGTCGTCTGGTGGAAAGATCTATTCCTCTCTTACCTCTGCGCTCTCTGTGTTCTCTGCGGTGAATCTTCTTCTTGTTTTGAGCCGTTTTACTTGAAAGCTTGTCGAAGGGCAGTTCTCTGCCAACGCACATCGTCGTGAGATAGGTTCTTACTACTTTCTTCCCCGCTACTCTCTTCTTTCTTCCCCCCCTACTTTCTACTTTCTCCCCCCTACAGCAAAGTCGCCTTGTCCACCAGCGTCTCCGCCTTCACCCGGTCGTCCGCCGATAGAGCTACTATCGTGTGGCCCGCCTTGCGCTCGACGATGTGCAGACTCTGGATATTCACGCCCGCGTCCTTGAACCTCTCGGCCACCATCGCCAGCGCCCCCGGCTCGTCCCGCAGCCTGAACACCAGCGAATCGTCAGACAGCGTCTTGAACCCCGCGTTGGTCAGTGCCCGCAGGGCCTCGTCGTTGGCGTCCGTGGTCAGGGTAATCGCCCCCTTCTCGTCGAGACCTTGCGCGTCGATGGTCTCGATGTTGATCCCCTCGTCGGCCAGCGCCCGGGCGATGTCCGCGATAACTCCCACTTCGTTCTTTGCCAGGACGATGATTCTGTTCATTCTCTCGTTCTCCCATCTTCTGCCAATTCGCTGAACTCCGCCGCAAGTTCGCCATAGCTGTGAGAATAACTTACAACACTCCCAAACCTGTCATTACCCTGAAAATACCCCCCGCCAAACCTCCCGTAGGGGCGACCCTTGTGGTTGCCCGTCTCCGATTTATCCCCTCTCCCTTGATGGGAGAGGGCTAGAGCCTGCCCCGTACCCGATACGGGGGTGAGGGTGATTTGTACTACCCAAACCACGTTGACACGGTACTAGCAACGCCCCCTCAAACCTGTCATTCCTCACTCCGCTACATTCAAAATCCAATATCCTCCCCTCCCAAGACTCACCCCATACGCCACACACTTCTTTCTTCCCTCTTCTTTCTACTTTCCTCTTTCTCCCTCCAGACAATCGTCCACCACCGCGTCTACTGTCTCGCGCGTCACGTGCGGCATGGCTATCAGGTGCGCGATGTCCTCATACGGAGCGAGCTGCCACTTCCGCACCACTCGCGCCGACGGCTTCGAGAACACCACCGTCACCGAGTTCCTGTTCCGCCACGCCGGGATGCCGCTGTCGTTGAATCGCGCAACGGCGTACTCCGCCACCTCCAAGGATCCGGCTACCGCCTCCCGGTAGCCTTCGAATCCCCGTTCGCGCAGAGCGTACCACATCATCAGCGGTGTGAGGGCGTTTCGCGACCCCGTCAGCGTCGTGTCCAGCACCCCCACGTACTCGATCGACCGCGCGATGCGCGCCACGTACTCGGCCTTGGTGAGAGCGACGCCGCACGGCAGCGGAGACCCGATCATCTTGTGTCCGCTGACCGCCACGCTGTCGAATCCCGCGTCGAACCCGTACGGCTGCGGATCGTCCACGAATGGCAGGATCATGCCGCTCAGCGCCGCGTCCGCGTGTATGTACGAGTCCGTCACCGCCAGGTCGTCGAGAATCTCCCGCACCTTGCTTACGTCGTCAATCGCCCCCTTCATGGTCGTCCCGATGTTCGCCATGAAGATCACCGGCACGTCCCGGTTGATGCGGATAGTCTCGCGCAGGTCGTCGTAATCGATCTCCCCGTTCTCCTGGCTCTTTATCATGATGTTCCGCGCCTTCAGGACGCGCAGGATCTTCACGACGCTGTAGTGAGTGTCCTGAGAGAAATACACCACCCCGTCAGGAAATATCTCGCGCCCCATGTACAGCCCGTACATATTCCCCTCGGTCCCCCCCGACGTCACATAACCCCACGCCTCGTCCCTCGGCAGGTGCATCACGTCCGCGAAGAAGTCGATCACCTCACGCTCCATCTCGTGCGTGTTGACCTGGAAATTGCTGTCGTGGAACGGGTCCCCCACGTTGTTGGCGACATACCCGAGGAACGGCAGCAGCGCCGAGTAGTCGAAGTCCTGATTGCACGGATACCCCACCAGCCGCGAGCCCAGGTCCTCGAAGTCCCGCAGCAGCCCATCAAGCCGCTCTTTCGTCTCAGCCTTCACCTAAACCGTCCTCCGATCCGAAAACGCCATGTGCCTTCACATCCCTCTCTAACCAATAGAACGACAATTGCCCGAATTCGTACGCGTCCCCCTAAACCTTCGCCCTGTCTTCCCCAATTTGAGAATACCCAAAACCCCAAACACATTCAATCCACACCCTCCGCGGCAAACCCTCTTATCCCCCTCCGTTCGCCCAGAGCCTGTCGAAGGGCAAACCCCCAAACCCCATCACCTGTCATTCCGAACGCAGCGCAGTGAGGAATCTAAAATCCTCATACCCAAGACCACGCTTCTTGGCGCACACCCCACAAGCCCCTCTACTTTCCTCTTTCTCCTTTCTCCTTCCCCTCTCCCGTCGTGGGAGAGGGCGAGGGTGAGGGTAAAGCCCCTACTTTCCTCTTTCTCCCCCCGTGAATCCCCCACCCCTCCTACGCAATTCTTTCTACTTTCCTCTTTCTACTTTCTTCCTCCCCACATTTGACACAAACGTTCTCACCCCTTATCATCAATTCATGACATCACACAAAGACTACCAACTCGACCAGCTCGGCATCACCTCGCAGTACGAGGCCGACGAGCTCGAACGCGACCTCAACGTCCGCTTCGACCTGTTCGCATACAACGACCGTGAGGTATGGGTTCAGCAGAACGCCTACCTCGATGCCTATGCGCGCAACCGCGCCGTCTCCGACTCCGCAGACGTGGCGGGCGTACCCGTTTCCATCGCCCAGAACTGGGAATACCACAACACCCTCGGCTTCAACCGCAGGCTCGAAATCGCCGATCTCCGCTTCTCCGACGGCCTCCAGGTCCTGGCCCTCGAACGTGTACGGGAACCCAACGCCCCCGCGGCACTCCTCATCGAGCTCCTGCGAGCCCACATACCCGAAAAATTCTCCTCAAACGGCCATGTCTGCGACACCTCCAAGGCCGACGAGCAACGCTTCTTCTACAGCCAGGACGCCAAACGCGAGCTCGAAGCGGGCCACCCAGGCTTGAGCGCCATCGCCGACGGCACCTACCAGCCGCCCAGCAGATCACGCTCCCATGACGCCTCTCCGCCCTCCGCACCCAATCCTCCTACCCCCTCTCCCGTCGTGGGAGGTAAATTATTGACATAGACGATCACACGAGACATGAGGCCAAAAAGGATGACGGTGTCT
>VXLM01000114.1 GCA_009841605.1 Dehalococcoidia bacterium | reverse complement strand
GGTTGCCGACGGAGGCGGAGTGGGAGTTCGCGGCGCGGGGCGGCCTGGAGCAGGCGCTCTTTCCCTGGGGCGACGATCTGACTCCCGGCGGGCGGCATATGTGCAACATCTGGCAGGGCGATTTTCCGAACGTCAACACCACTGAGGACGGGCATTTTGGCACTGCACCGGTGTCGTCGTTCGAGCCGAACGGGTACGGGCTGTACAACGTCTCCGGCAACGTGTGGGAGTGGTGCTCCGACTGGTTCAGCAGGAGGCATCACGTAGGTGGGCCGCGTGTCGATCCGAAGGGACCTGCCAATGGGGAGAGCAAGATTGCCAAGGGCGGCTCGTACCTGTGCCACGAGTCCTACTGCAACCGGTACCGTCCTGCCGCGAGAACGGCGTCCACGCCGGACAGCTCGGCGGGACATATGGGATTTCGGTTGGTAATGGACGTTGGGTGAAGTACGAGGTGGATTTCACCGCAGAGAGCGCAAAGGACGCAGAGGGAAGAAAGTAGAAAGTATTGCGTACTATGACCGATGAGACTGTCTTCGAGAGGTTGAATGACGAAGCCCGGATGCGGCTGTCGTCCGAGCAGATCGCGGAGTTCGAGGGGCTGGGGCAGGAGGAGGGTATCGCACGGATGCAGTCGGTGGCCGACTGGCTCTCTCGCGTGAACGTGCAGAACCATGACGGCGTGAGGATAACGCCGGTGCTGTCGGCACTGCTCACGCGGACGGAGGAGGCCGAGGGGACCATCGGGCACTTGGACGGGCTGCGGGAGAAGACGAGACACGGGCAGTTTGACGCGGGAAACGAGCTGATGCGGGAGCTTGAGTACCACCGGTTCGCGTCGGAGTGCGGTCGACAGCGCGACTGGCCGGATGAACCGGACGAGCAGCGAGCGTTGTTCGATTCGCTGACAGTTCACCAAGAGCAGCAAGACGACCCTGCGATACTCACCGACGAGGACGTAAGGGAAACTGGCCGCGCGGCGTATGAGGCGGTAGAGCTACTGAAGTTTCTGCAGAAATTCCAGGCGGGAACTTCAAGGCCGGTCGTCGTGCTCGGAAACGAGCGGTACGGGCGGGATTGGGTTGTCCAGCCGTTGGAGCCCTACCTGAGGGACGACTTCGACATCCGTTACTGGCGCGTGCAGTCGCACAGCTCGATGAGGCTGACGGTGCCACACTGGATAGGCAGGTGGAACAGGTCGGGGTTCCCGCCGGAGTTCTGGGTGGAGATGAGCGAGACGCAGCCCCACATCTTCGTGGTTGACGAGTGCAGCCCTCGTAGGACGGAGCACTACAGCAAGTACGCGCGCGGAGTCCGTGACCTCGTCAACTGGTTCATGGTGTTCAACGACATACGCGCACAGGGAGACGGTTCCTTATACGAGGCTGAGAGCACCCTTCCCGCCCATCACTTCCCAGAGCTGCGCAAGTGGCACGAGTACGTCATCACCAAGCGTGACATGCAGCACTACGTGGAGCCGGGCGCGACATACCGGATACGTCACTGGGCGCCGGAACTCAAGCCTGAAGTGCTGATGGGTGACATGGTCGTTCCGAGCCGTCCGGCTGAGTTCGGCCAGGACGCACCGACGGTCGTGCTTGCGAACCCTGCCATCTATCGCACGAATGGCGACGACCTGCCGGAGCCTTTGAAAGGCACCCGCCCCTACTACTTCAACGATCCGGAGTACCGGGTGCGCGAGAAGATCGTTCCGGGGTTCGGTGCGCACGGGTTCGAGACGAGGGTCGTCGGGCCGACGACCGATGAGTACGTGATCGCTGCGAGACTGCAGATCGAGAAGGAAATCGCCGCGATGCTGGACGGGACGGAGCAAGCAGGATGAAGATCACGCGGGTCGACGCCTTCGCCATAGGTATCGGTGACATTCGCGAGCCGGAATACCTTGTCAATGACGACTTCCGGTACTCGATCTACGGGACCCGCCATCAGACGGTCATCGCGCGAGTCGAGACCGACGCCGGGATTGTCGGGTACGGCGAGGGGCAGTCGCCGATCTCTCCCGAGACCACGAAGTCCATCGTCGAGACGGCGCTCAGGCCGGTCCTTCTGGGCAGGGACCCGCTCGACTCAGCTGCTCTGTGGTACCGCATGTACTCTGCCATGCGCGAGCGCGGACACCAGACCGGCTTCTATCCCGACGCCCTCGCGGCGGTGGATATAGCGCTGTGGGACATCAAAGGGAAGGCAACCGGTCTGCCGGTATACAAGTTGCTGGGGGGAGCGTTTCGTGAACGAGTGCCCGTATACAACAACGTGAGCGCGACGGCGCCAGCCGAGGCTGCGGCCGAGGCGAAGTCGCACGTGGATGTGGGATACCGCGGCGTGAAGCTGCACATTCGGGGTTCGGTAGCGGAGACAGCAGAGGTTGCTGAGGCAGTTAGGGACGCGGTTGGTCCGGACGTCAAGATCATGGTCGACGTGCACACCTATCACACCCTCTCGTCCGCCATCGCACTGGGTCGGAGGCTGGAGGCCATCGACGCGACGTGGCTGGAGTCACCACTTGTGCCGGAAGACATTGGAGGGCTTGTTGAGCTATCACGCGCGCTGGACGTTCCTGTCGCTTCAAGCGAGTGGACGCGCACACGCTGGGACCTGCGGGAGGCGTTCGAGCGACGGGCATTCGACATCGTCATGCCGGACATCGCGCGGACGGGTCTCACGGAGGGCATGGCGATAGCGACGCTTGCCGACACGTACAACATCCCGGTCGCGCCCCACATCGGAGGCGGAGGCATCGTGTCCATCGTGGCGTCGGTCCATTACTCGGCGGCAATCCCGAACTTCTTCATCATGGAGCACAACCGCAACGCTTACCCCCTGCGCGGACGCATAGCAAGCGGACAGCCGGAGGTGGTCGACGGAGCGTTCCCGTTGCCGGAGCGTCCGGGGCTGGGGATAGAGATCAGCGACGAGGCTCTGGCTGAGTATTCGGTGGGTGGCGACTAGGCGTCCGGTATTGGAATCTACTGCATTACTTGGATGAGCGTGTTCCGGTAAGTCCACCCTCACCCCAACCCTCTCCCGAGAACGGGAGAGGGGGCTAAGGAAGAATCTGCTCAGGCGTACTCGACGATGTGGCCGAAGAGGTCGACGAGGCGCTGGGAGTCAGCACTGTTGAGGCACGGTCGTTCGAGGGCGCGGGCGTTCTGCTCAAGGTGTTCGAGGTTTGAAGTGCCGGTGAGCACCGTTGCGATGGCCGGATGGTCGGCGGCGAACTTGTAGCCCGCCGCGACGACCGACTCCACGTTGTCGTGGACGAGCCAGCCGAGCGGGTCTTTCTCCGGCAGACTGTCCAGCTTTAGATAGCCCTTCTCCTTCCACTCGGCGACGGTCTGTTCGAGCAGGTCCGGGTCGGGCAGGCGGATGCGCGCGGCGGCCATATTGACGATTCCGACATCGTGCTCGATTGCCAGCGGCAGCATCTCCTTCGCAGCGCACTGGTTGAGAATGCCGTACTTGAGCATGATAACGTCCCACAGGTCGGGGTTTCGTGTGAGCGATATGAGCGCTCCGTCCTGCGGTGCGTCCACCATGAACTGCGTGCTCAGGCCGATGGCCCCGATCTTGCCCTGCTCTCGCGCCCTTTCAAGAATGGGATAGTACCGCTCGACCCCGTCGTCGTACCACTCGTCCGTCAGACCATGCAGCATGTAGATTTCGATGTGATCGGTGCCCAGGGTTCGAAGGCTGTCCTCGATCCCTTCTATGAGGCTCTCCTCTTGGGGGCCTGTCGGCTCCTCTTCGAATCGCCATTTCGTGATGAGGTGGTATGAGTCGCGGGGGATACCTCTGATGCACTCACCCAAGATCGACTCGCTCCGCCCATACCCTTTGGCCGTATCGAACAGGTTGACGCCCAAATCGATGCATCGGCGGACGATGGCGACCTGACCCGACCGGTCCATGCCTTCATTCTGACCAAACATTCTGGGCCCGCCTGTGCCGTAGCTGAGCAGAGACACGTTCAGGCCGGTGCGTCCGAGTGTTCTGTAAAGCAATTTTCGTAACTCCCGTTTAGCGATAGGACGACATCGGGCAGAGGACGACGTGTCGTGATTGTACATTGAAAGGTCACTTCCTCTCGACTCCAACACACCAGACTACGTTTGACAGGCCCACTGTGCGGGCATACCATGCCGTAGCCGAATTCGACACCCTTGGGAGTGGACTACATGGAAGAGTTTGCGCAATACGACGCGGTGGGTCTGGCGGAGCTGATTCGAAGCAAAGAGGTCACGCCGCTGGAGCTCGTGGATGAGGTCATCGACCGCATCGAGCGAGTCAATCCGACGCTGAACGGCGTAACGATCAAGATGTACGACCACGCCCGCGAGTTGGCCCAAGGCGACATCGGGAACGGACCTCTCGCGGGAGTGCCGTTTCTGTTGAAGGACTTTCTGGCGGAGTATGCCGGCGTGGAGTACTCCGCAAGCTCCCGCTTCCTGCAGGGTTTTGTGCCGGACAGGGACACCGAGCTGGTCAAGAGGTTCAAGGCGGGTGGCTTCATCACGGTCGCCAAGACGAACCTGCCGGAGTTCGCCATAGGCGCTACAACCGAACCTCGAATGACGGGCGCTACCCACAACCCGTGGGACACCTCGCGGACGCCCGGCGGTTCGAGCGGTGGAGCAGGCGCGATGGTGGCGTCGGGGGTGGTGCCCGTGGCGCACGGCAACGACGCGGGGGGATCGATCAGGATTCCGGCGGCAGCGTGCGGCACGGTCGGCCTCAAGCCGACGCGAGGGAGAAATCCTTTGGGCCCGTACTTCGGCGAGGTGTTCTCCGGTTTCGTGGCCGAGCACGTCCTGACACGCACCGTCCGCGACACGGCGGCGGTGCTCGACATCACGGCGGGACCGGATGTCGGCGACTGGTACCCTGCTCCACCTCAGTCGGCATCTTACCTCGATGAGGCCGGAACACCGCCCGGCAGGCTTCGCATCGCCTTCTCCGCCGAGTCTCCGACAGGCACGGAGGTGCATCCGGACTGCGCCAACGCCGTCCGGGACGTCGCGGCGTTGTGCGAGGAACTGGGACATGATGTTGAGGAGCGGTCGCCGGATCACGACACTCACGGGCTGTGGCTCGATTGGACGACGATGATGTCTGCGGGCGTCGCGTGGGGGGTGCACGGCTGGGAGGAGCGAATCGGCAGGAAGGTCGAGCCGGGCGAAATCGAGCCCTTCATCGCGGCCCTCGTGGAGCGAGGAGACGCCGTCGGCGCGCCCGCTTACCTGGCCCACCTCGAACGGCTGCAACTGGGCGCCCGCGAGATCGGGAAGTTCTTCACGGAGCACGATATCTGGCTAACGCCCACGCTTGGAGAGCCGCCTTTGCCGCTGGGCATCCTCACATACGACAGCGGCGACCCGTTCGAGTTGCGACGAAGACAGGCGACGTTCTCCCCGTTTACGTACATCGCGAACGTGACGGGACAGCCGGGGATTTCGTTGTCGCTCGCCTGGAACGGAGACAACCTACCAATAGGCATTCACTTCCTGGGACGCTATGGCGATGAGGCCACGCTCCTGCGGCTGTCCGGGCAGCTTGAAGAGGCACAGCCATGGGCGGACAGGCGGCCGCCGGTGTGGGCATAGCGTCGGCGAGATGCACAACGGTTCTGTGCAAGAATTGTTCTGCCATACCAGTAAAGTCAAAGCGAAGGTAGGACGTATCTACCGCGCTTGCTGTCCACGCACCGTTAGAATTCCACACTGAGAGGTTTCCCATGTCCGAGTACAAAATCGCCGTCATTCGAGGGGACGGCATTGGCGTCGACGTGATCGAAGAGGGGTTGAAGGTCCTGAACGAAATCGCGAGGCGTTACGAGATCACGCTTGAGTTCACCGAGTTTCCGTGGGGGTCGGACTACTATTTCGAGCATGGGAAGATGATGCCGGACGACGCGCTCGACACGCTTGCGGCGTTCGATCAGATATATCTCGGCGCGGTCGGTCATCCCGAACTGCAGGACCACGTGACGCTGAACGGGCTGCTGCTGCCGATCAGGCGTCGATTCGATCAGTACGTGTGCGAGCGACCGAGCGTGCTGTATCCCGGCATCCGCTCGCCCCTCGCCGACAAAGAGGCGTGGGATATCGACATCGCGGTCATCCGGGAGAACACCGAGGGGGAGTACGCCAACGTCGGCGGGTTCCAGTATAAGGGGTTCCCCGAAGAGGTCGGGATACAGACGAGCGTCTTCACGCGGCACGGTTGCGAGCGGGTGATCCGGTACTCATTTGAGCTGGCCCGATCGCGTGACAAGAAGCGCCATGTGACCTCGGTCACGAAGTCGAACGCGCAGGGCTACGGGCTGATCGTGTGGGACGAGGCGTTCGAGAGGGTGGCGGCGGAGTACCCCGACATTGCCACGAGCTCGCTGCTCGTCGACGCGGCATGCATGGACTTCGTGCGCAAGCCGGAGGAGTTCGACGTGGTTGTGGCGAGTAACCTGTTCGGCGACATCCTGACGGATATCGGCGCGATCATCACAGGGAGCATGGGAACGGCCCCGAGCGGGAACATCGACCCGATGCGACGGTACCCGTCGATGTTCGAGCCGGTGCACGGAAGCGCTCCCGATATCGCCGGTCAGGGGATTGCAAACCCCATGGCGGCAATCATGTCCGGCGCGATGATGCTGAGATTCATGGGGGAGGAGGATGCCGCGTCTGCTATCGACGGAGCCGTGCTGAGTGTTTTGGAAGAGGGTGGACGCTTGACGCCTGATCTGGGTGGGTCGGCGAGCACGGCGGAGGTGGGGGATGCGGTTGTTGCACAACTCTGATGACGGCAAATTATATTAGCCAGCACCGGATGTGCCGCCGTGTACAAGATTAAGAACGGCGAGCAAAGAAACATAACTTGAAAATTAGAATGACCAAGGAGAACTAAATCCAATGAGGCCAAATAGACTGAGAGAGCTTTTGAAGGCGGGGAAGCCGAGTGTGGGGACGCACGTGATGACGACGTCGCCGGACATTGTGGAGATGATCGGAAAGACGGGGTTGATTGACTATATAGAGTTCGTAGCGGAGTATGCTCCATACTCGTTGG
>VXLM01000007.1 GCA_009841605.1 Dehalococcoidia bacterium | reverse complement strand
TTCGATAACCATTCTCGTCCTTGTTTCGGCAGTGACCATACGTCAGGCCATTGGACAGACGGACTCGGTGTGCGCCACGGTCCCAGCCGTGGCAACGAGCACGCCCAGTCTCATCGGGGACTGCGAGACTCTTCTCTCAGTGAAGGGAGCCCTTCGTGGTACTGCTCCGCTGAACTGGTGGACGGGTCGTTCGATGACGCAATGGGAGGGCATTACGGTTCGGGAAGGTCGGGTGGCGGAGGTGTCACTCGCCAACAAGGACCTCAATGGTGTTATTCCAGCCAAGATTGGTGACCTGTCGGCCCTGAAAACGCTGGACCTGAGTTCCAACAGCCTGACCGGCCCCATTCCAGCCAAGATTGGTGACCTGTCAGCCCTGAAAACGCTGGACCTGAGTTCCAACAGCCTGACCGGAGCCATTCCATCCAAACTTGGCGATCTCTTCGGCTTGGAATCGTTATTGCTCTCCTCCAACAGTCTTAGCGGGCAGATACCTGAATCGTTCAATGGTCTGACAATGCTGACGCACCTACGGCTGAGCGGCAACGACTTCACCGGATGCATGCCTGCCAATCTCTTAGGTGTTGCGGACGGTGACGCGGCGAGTCTGAATCTGCCCTCCTGTGGAAACGTTAACCTGACACCGACCACGGGCGAGAGATTGCTTTCAGTCGAGGCTAGACTCAGAGATATAGAGGCAAGGCTCACCGCAGTAGAGACAGCTGTGGCACAGCCTGAGGCTACGCCCACACCCACAGCGACACCCTCTCAGTGAGTGGCTTTAAAAACTATCTCAAAACCCACTGTTTTAGCGGAGAATTGCCCTTCGACAAGCTCAGGGCGAACGTGACCTCCTCTGATCTCATGGGCACCTAATTCACTTGTGTGTAATTGGAGATAGTTTCTCAGGCAGTACGGCCTTGATGAAGGGAGCGTGCCCGCTACTGTGGATACTCGCTTTCGGAGACCTTTGCGTAACCTTCAGATATTGCCTTAGCGCGGCGAATATCACCCCCATCCTAACCTTCACCCATCAAGGGCTGACAGGGGTAGGCAAAACGGGCTTGCAGCTATGATCCGGCCCCGTCGGCCTGTCATTCCGAGTGTAGCGAGGAATCCAAAGTCCGTGACCGCAAGACGGGATAGCGGGCGCTCCATCCCCATCCACGCCGACGGGATAGCAATTCTCCATGTCGGCACTGCCTTAGGAGGGGCATTTTAGATTCTTCACTCCGCTTCGCTGCGTTCAGAATGACAGTGGTGGGGTGCTTTCAAAGTGGGGCAATAGCCAAATGCCTACCCCTGTCAGCCCATCAAGGGGAAGGGATTTCCAGGCTACCATCAGGGGTTATGCAAAGGTCTCCGAAAGCGGGAAGGACGGTGGTACGCTCGCATGATGTTTCTTGCGGAGTCTGAACAGTCGCCGGTGTATCCGACTCCTTGACACCCCATTGAACGGACTCCTACACTCTCCGCCGACGTTTTGGAGGATGGAGAACCCCATGGCCCTGACGGTCTACGACTACCGTACCGACGTGCGCAGCGTGCTTGTGACTCCGCAGATACGGTCGCGGTTCATGCGGCTGGAGGCAGGAGAGGCGGCGGATCCACATTCCCACGATCTCGGTCATGAGATATTCCTCGTGCTGGACGGACGGGCTGAGTTCACCATCGACGGCGAGACGGGCGATGTGGGGCCGGGCCAGATGGTAGTCGCTCTCGTCGACCAGCTCCACTCGCTCCGCGTGCTGGGCGACAAGCCGATGACGATGTACCTGTCGGTGACGCCGCACATCCAGCCGACGCATACCATGTGGACACCGGAGGGCGAGCGGATGCCGCACCGATTCGCGTCGTCCACCGCGTATGACGTGGAGACGGACACGACGACCCCATTCGGCGAGCTGCTGGACAGCCTGACGGTGGCGACGCTGGCTGTCCGCGAAGCGGCAGACCTGGCAGCAGGCAAGCAGTCCGACGAAGCGGATGCGCTGAAGGCTGCCGTCGCAGACGGCGATCTTGAATCGGCGTCCGCGTCCCGGAGCGATGTATGGGACGCGCTGTTCGAGGTATACCGGCGCTCGGCAGAGCTCGCGGACCTGTGGAACGATGTCGCCCCACGGGCGGGAAGGACGTGAGAGCGATATGGACACCGTACGCATAGGCGTCGTCGGGTGCGGCGCGATCGCGCAGATCCAGCATCTACCTTTCCTCACGGAGCTTGCGGAGGAGTTCGAGGTAGCGGCAGTATGCGACGTGTCGCCGTCCGCGGTCGAGTACGCGGCGAAGATGTTTCACGTGCCGAACGGCTATACCGATTATCGCGAGATTCTGGCATCGGATATCGAGGCGGTGCTGATGTGTCACTACGACCCGAAGACAGAGGTCGTCGTGGCATCGTTGGACGCAGGGAAGCACGTCTTTGTGGAGAAACCCGTTTGCTACTCGAACGAGGAGTTCGCCGAGATTGCGGAGGCCGGCCGGCGTTCGGACAAGGTGGCGCAGGCCGGGTACACGAAGCTGTACGAGCCGGCCTACGAGGTGGCCAAGCCGGAGATCGAGGGGATGGACAACATTCGCTTCGTGCAGGTCAACCACCTGCATCCCAATAACGATCTGCACGTGGGTCAGTTCAGGACGAGGACTTTCGATGACATACCCCCCAATGTGATTGAAAAGACGCGGGCCGCCCGGCGACTGGCGGAGCACCAGGCGATTGGGGACGTCCCGCCGCACATCCGCCGCGCTTTCAGCACGGTTGCGGGCAGCATGATCCATGACCTGTACGGGCTGCGCGATCTGTTCGGGGCGCCGAGCAGGGTAATCAATACGGAGATATGGCAGGACGGCGGGGCTGTCTCGACCACGCTGGAGTATCCCGAAGGCGTGCGGTGCGTGGCGACGTGGGTGGACCTGCCCGATCTGTGGGACTTCTACGAGACGCTGGAGGTCTACGGCAGCAGGAAGCGGGTGATTGTGTCGTACCCGACGGGCTTCTCGCGCGACGTGGCGCAGGTGCGGATCCACGAGATGGACGAGGACGGCACGACGTTCGCGAAGGAGCCGGCAGTGGACTGGGAGAGTCCGTTCCGTAGGGAACTGCGCCACTTCCATGACTGCATCGTCAACGGGAAGACGCCGAGGTCGCCGCTCATCGAGGCGGGGCAGGATGTGGCGCTGGTGATCGATATTGTGAAGGCCTTTTTGAATAGGGACTGCTAGGCTGCCAACGCCCCGAAAATCTTGACTCTGTGAGGCGGTGATCCCTACAATATGGCCTTCGGGCGACGTGGGCCTTCCAGATTTCGCAAGGGTCGGTGTCGTTATGCACTTTAACGTTTCGCAGCTTGTTCGTGAGACCAGCGGCTCCACCAGGGAGCACGAGGTCGAAGACCGTGTCACGTTTCGCGGCGACCTGATCGAGGTCAGGGGCGGCGTCCGGTTCGTCAGGACGGACAAGGGCGTGTGGGTGACGGCCCTGCTGAACACACAGGTTGGGTCGGAGTGCGGACGGTGCCTCGATCCCTACGTCCAGACCGTCGATATCAAGGTCGACGAGGAGGCGATTCCGCGTCTCGACCCCGTCACCGGCGTCCGATACGTCGATGACCTCGACCCGGAAGAGAACCTCGTCATCGACGAGGACAACGTTCTCGACCTGACCGAGACCGCCCGCCAGTACATCACGCTCGGTCTGCCGATGAGTCCACTCTGCCGCACGGACTGCGCGGGCATCTGCGCGGGGTGCGGCGTCAACAGGAACAACAAGTCGTGCACGTGCGTCCACGATCAGCGAGACAGCCGATGGGGGCCGCTTTTGGAGGCCTTTCCGTCCATTGAAACAATGAATCTGAGCAAGAACTAAGAACACCTTGACCGCGATCCGCTCGACGGGCGACCCTGTGTAGGGCATGTCGAACGGGAGCGCCCGGAAGGACTGAACAACAATGCCAGGCGGACCAGTACCGAAGAAAAAGCACTCGCGCTCGCGTCGCGGAAAGCGGGCGGCGCACCAGTTCCTCACCGCCCCGAGCCTTGTCGACTGCCCCGAATGCCCGGCCAAGATGAGGCCGCATCACGTGTGCGCCACTTGCGGGTACTACAACGGGCGGGAGATCGTTCCGAGCGAGGAGACCGAAGTCGAGTAGGAGACGACGAGTGACCTTGCGGTTTTCTCCTCCCCCCAAAGGGACCGATACGGCGTTCCTGTTTCCCGGACAGGGAACGCAGAGCGTCGGCATGGGTGAGGAGCTATACAACAACTCCGGGGCCGCGCGGGCCGTCTTCCACGAGGTGGATATGGCCCTGAGCCGTCCGCTCACGAGGCTGCTGTTCGAGGGACCTGACGACACGCTCCGCCAGACGGTGAACGCGCAGCCGGCGATCATGACGGTGAGCCTCGCGACGATGCGGGCCATGCAGGACTACCTCGGCGCGGAGGCGACGCCTCGCCCGGCTCTCGTAGCGGGTCACAGTCTCGGTGAGTACACCGCGCTCGCTGTCGCGGGTGTGCTGGACATCGGCGAGACGGCGTGGCTGGTGCAGGAGCGCGGCAGGCTGATGCAGGAGGCGTGCGAAAAGCAGTCCGGCAGCATGGCCGCGGTCATGGGACTCGACGCGATGGTGCTGGAGCAGATATGCCGTGAGACCGGGACGGTCATCTCCACCGTCAATACGCCAGACCAGATCGTGATCGCCGGGGAGCGTCGCGCGTTAGCAAACGCGCTTGACCTGGCGAACGCGCGAGGAGCCAAGAAGGCCGTTCCCCTAAGGGTGGCGGGGGCTTTTCACTCACCGCTCATGGAGCCCGCACAGGCGGGACTCATCGACGCCGTGGAGAGCCTGAAATTCAAGGACCCGTCCATTCCCATCGTCGCTAACTGCACGGCCAAGCCCGTGACCAAGGGCGAGGACGTCAAGCGAGAGCTGATCGCCGGGATTTGCAACTGCGTCCACTGGAGCCGCTCGGTCGACTACATGATGGGCAGCGGCGTGAACCGCTTCATCGAGGTCGGGCCGGGCCGGGTGCTGAGCGGAATGGTCAAGCGCATCAACCGGCGGGCGGACGTGCAGGCCGTGGGTGACTGGGACTCGATAGTCAAGCTCAGCCGCAACTGATGCCAACCAGGTGTGATAAGGCCATGTATGCTGGGGTATCGGTGCCAGGCGCTGGGCGCTGGGTTCTGGATTCCCAGCTTAGGAAACCTTTGCGTAACCTCCAGATCTGCCTTAGCGCCGCGAATTTCACCCCCATCCTAACCTTCCCCCATCAAGGGGGAAGGGATTTCCATGCTCCCATCAACAGCGAACCGGCATGACACGTTCCACTGCATCATTTACCGTGCCCTCCGATGCCACCACGCTGAACCGACCGAGCAAAGCCGTTTCCCGGCGGAAGGCCCGCGTCATAGCCGTGCAGGTGCTGTACGAGGTGGATGGCTCCGACCATGAGGTCGAGGGCGCGCTGGCAGCCCGGCTGGACGATGCCGCCGTGACGCCCGACGGGGATGCGTTTACGCGGAAACTCGTGCATGGGGTACTTGCCAACAGGCGGGAAATCGATAAGATAATATCCACGCACGCGCCGAACTGGCCTATCGAGCAGATGGCGATGGTTGACCGGAACATCCTGCGGGTCGCCATCTACGAAATCGTCAAGGCCGGGGAGACCCCGCCGAAGGTCGCTATCAACGAGGCCGTGGAACTTGGTAAGATATATGGGGCCGACAGATCGCCGATGTTCGTCAACGGCGTACTCGGGGCCCTGATGCAGAACAGAGAACAGGACGACGCGTCGAACACCGCAACGGACGAATAGGGAGGAACAAACTATGGCAAGTCTCTTGGAACGAGTTCAGGAAGTCGTCGCCGACAAGCTGAGCGTTGACCCCGAGGAGGTTACTCCCGACGCGTCATTCACCGAAGACCTGAACGCCGACTCGCTGGACCTGGTGGAGCTCATCATGGCCTTCGAGGAGGAGTTCGGAGACGACGACAATCCCCTCGAGATTTCCGATGAGGACGCCGAGTCCATCACCACCGTCCAAGCGGCGCTCGACTACCTCTCAGAGCACGGCGCCAGCGAGTAGCGCGGCTAAACCCTAGAACCTAACACTCGATCTATTTCGCACGGGCGGGCCGGATGCGGTCTGCCCGTTGTTGTGGCAGGCGGTTCACTGCGCGAGCAACTCATAGAGACGCCGGTTTCTTTCGAGGCCGGCATGGAAATGGGCCATCACCTCCGGACGGACCTTCTGCCGGGCTTTGTTGTCAAGGTACTCCCGCATGGCGTCTTCCAGCACGGCTTGGAAGTGGCGCCCCTCATTCCGGGCAACCTCTCGCATCGCGGCCAGCAGGTCCGGCGAAACTTGGCTGGAAAACTTCTCCCTTGACGCAGCCATCAGGCGTGTCCCCTCTCCCGTTGCGTTCCATCATTGAGCCAACGGAGTCGGTGAGTCAAGAAACGTCTTGATGAAAGTGGGCGTTACCGCTTTCGCCCCTCTGCGATCTCCGCGCTCTCTGCGGTGAGTCCCGCCCGCTACGCCGAACTCTCCGCGTTCCTCCGGCGCAGCACGATGTATGTGACGACCGTCGAGGTTATGAGGCTGAGGAGGCCGCCGATGAGGATGTCGATGGGCACGAGGACGGTGGGCCAGGTCTTCATCATCAGGAAGATCGGCACGATGTAGGTGGCGTAGGCCGCACAGCCGAGGACGAAGCTGTTCTTGACCGCCTTGAGGAGGTTGTTCTCCTTCAGGGCTGGCTCGATGGCGAGGTAGCTGTTGCCGAGCGCGATGAGCCCGAGGAACGCGAGCAGGGCGAGGAGCTGCTCGACTCCCCACGTGTCCATCTGCCTGCCGAACTCGTCGAGGAGCTTGTCGTTGCCGCTGGCCTCGTAGAGGCTCTCGTACATGCCCCGCGCGATGGGGCTGATGTTCCACCCCACGTCGATGACGGTGTATACAACGAATGCCGCTAGGAACCTGGCGTAGTGCATGTTCACCTCGTGGTGTGGGTTAGGGTTGTGGGGGATTTGTATCATCGGGCGCTGTCTCTATTTCACATCTGACGCTGCCGCCGATCTTACGCGTGTTTATCTAGGTGGTCG
>VXLM01000047.1:15923-61564 GCA_009841605.1 Dehalococcoidia bacterium | reverse complement strand
TGTTTTCCTGAGTTCGCTGGAATGTCGGCACGGGGGGGCTAGCGAGGGGTTTCGGTACGCCTACCTGTTGTGGGGGGGTGTGGTCCCGGGGCGGGGGCGGTGGAGGACGGGGTGGAGGGGTGTCTGGCCCATGAGGTAGCGGTCGATGCATGCTGCGGCGTCACGGCCTTCGGCGATGGCCCAGACGACGAGGGACTGTCCACGTGCCATGTCGCCGGCGGAGAAGACCGAAGGGACGCTGGTGCGCATCTCGTTGTCGACGAGGACGTTGCCGCGCGCGTCGTAGTCCACGCCAAGCTGGTCGAGCATTCCGTCGTGTTCGGGGTGGACGAAGCCCATGGCGAGGAGGACGAGGTCGGCGTCAAGCTCGAAATCGGTGTCGGGAATGGGCTGTGGCGGCCACGCGCCGGGCTCGACGCGGACTCCGTGCAGTCGCTCGACCCGACCGTTGGAGCCGGTGAAGCTCGACGTGGAGATGTTGTAGTCGCGGATGCCGCCCTCCTCGTGGGCGGATGACGTCCTGAGAATGAGGGGCCACTCGGGCCAGGGGTTGTTGTTGGCGCGGTCCTTGGGCGGCTCCGGCATGATTTCGAACTGGTAGACGACCTCCGCGCCCTGCCTGTGGGCGGTGCCGAGGCAGTCGGCTCCGGTATCGCCTCCGCCGAGGATGACGACGCGCTTACCCTCGGCCTCGATTCGGCGGGAGGGATCGACGGTCTGGCCGGAGTTGAGGCGGTTCTGCTGGGTGAGGTACTCCATGGCGAAGTGTACGCCGGATAGCTCGCGTCCGGGCACGGGGAGATCACGGGCCTGTGTGGCGCCGCCGGTGAGGCAGACGGCGTCGTACTGTTCGAGGAGGTCGCGGGCGTCGAAGTCCTTGCCGACCCAAGTGCTGGTCTTGAAGGCGACGCCCTCATCTGCCATCTGGTCGACGCGGCGCTCCACGACGTGCTTTTCGAGCTTGAAGTCGGGGATGCCGAGCCGTAGCAGTCCGCCGAGGTACTCGTCGCGCTCGTAGACGGTGACGCGGTGGCCCCGGCGGTTGAGCTGCTGCGCGGCGGCGAGTCCTGCGGGGCCGGACCCTATGACGGCGACGGTCTTGCCGGTGCGGAAGGATGGCGGCTCAGGGGTGATCCAGCCGTTTTCCCAGCCGTGGTCGGCTATGGACTTCTCGATGTACTCAATGGTTACGGGGTCGTCGGCTTCCGCGTGGCCGTTGTCGAAGTGGCGGGGGCGTCCGACGATGCAGGCGGTCTCGCAGGGTGCGGGACAGATGCGCCCGGTGAACTCGGGGAAGTTGTTGGTCGAGTGGAGTGAGACGATGGCCTTGTCCCACTGGTCGCGGTAGACGAGGTCGTTCCAGTCGGGGATGAGGTTTCCGAGGGGGCATCCGGTGAATGAGTGGCACATGGGGACGGCGCAGTTCATACACCGGCCGGCCTGCTCGCGCGCCTGGGTGTTGTCCCAGTCGAGGAGGAACTCCTGCCAGTCCTGGACGCGCTCGGATATGGGCCGCTTGGGAAGCGGCACCCGCGCATAGTCTATGAAGCCTGTGGGCTTGCCCATGGTGGGTTCCGGGTGCTAGGTGTTAGGTGCTGGGTACTGGTACCCTCACCCTAACCCTCTCCCGTTCGCGGGAGAGGGGATGGATCGGCTTTTGCGGCGCGCTCCATGAGGACTCGCTTGTAATCGTGCGGCATGATCTTGATGAATTTCGGAAGTATGTCGTCCCAGTTTGCGAGCACGCGCTCGGCCGGGGCGCTTCCAGTATACCGCAAGTGGTTGGCGAGTAGGCGGCGGAGGGTGGCGACGTCTTCTTGGGACTCGACGGGTTCGAGGGCGACCATCTCGGTGTTGCAGAGGGATGGGAAGACTCCCTGCTCGTCGAGGATGTATGCCTCGCCACCGCTCATGCCGGCGGCGAAGTTGCGTCCTGTCGGGCCGAGCACGACGACGCGGCCACTGGTCATGTACTCGCAGCCGTGGTCTCCAACGCCCTCGACGACGGCCTCGACGCCGCTGTTTCGGACGCAGAAGCGCTCTCCGGCGATGCCGCGGATGTAGGCCTGGCCGCCCGTCGCGCCGTAGAGGGCGACGTTGCCGACGATGGTGTTTTCCTCTGCCGTAAACGTCGAGCGCTCCGGCGGTACCACGACCACCTTCCCACCCGATAGCCCTTTACAAAAATAGTCGTTGGCGTCGCCTTCGAGTCGCATGGTGATGCCGGGCGAGAGGAAGGCGGCGAAGCTCTGTCCGCCGGAGCCGGTGAGGTCCATCTGGATGGTGTCTTCGGGCAGGCCGTCCTCGCCATAGCGCAAGGCGATCTTATTGCTGAGCATGGTACCGAGCGTCCGATTGCGGTTGCGGATGTCGAGGGAGAAGTGGACGGGCTTGGCGTCCTCGATGGCGGGCCTGCACCGCTCGATGAGCTCGTGGTCGAGGGCGGCGTCAATGCCGTGGTCCTGGGTCTGCTCGGGAACGAAGTGCGTGGCGATGCCTTCGGGGACCTCGGGCCTGTGGAGCAGGGTTGAGAAGTCGAGGCCGCGCGCCTTCCAGTGGTCTATGGCGGCTGAGGCGTCGAGGCGGTCTACACGGCCCACCATCTCGTCGATGGTGCGGAAGCCCATGTCGGCCATGATCTCGCGGAGTTGATCTGCTACGAAGAAGAAGTAGTTGATGACGTGTTCAGGCTGTCCGGCGAATTTTTCGCGGAGGACGGGGTCCTGAGTAGCGATGCCGACCGAGCAGGTGTTGAGGTGACACTTGCGGAGCATGATGCAGCCCATGACGATGAGCGGGGCCGTGGCGAAGCCGAACTCCTCGGCTCCCAGGAGGCAGGCTATGGCAACGTCGCGCCCGGTCTTGAGCTGTCCATCGGTCTGGACGACGATGCGGCCGCGAAGGTCGTTCATGACGAGGACCTGCTGGGTCTCGGCCACGCCAAGCTCCCAGGGGAGTCCGGCGTACTTGATGGACGACTCAGGGGACGCTCCGGTGCCGCCGGAGTCGCCGCTGATGAGGACGACGTCGCCGTGTCCCTTGGACACGCCCGCGGCGATGGTGCCGACCCCTGCCTCGGCCACGAGCTTGACGTGGACGCGGGCCTCGGGGTTGGAGTTCTTGAGGTCGTGGATAAGCTGTGCGAGGTCCTCGATGGAGTAGATGTCGTGGTGAGGGGGCGGCGATATCAGCTCCACGCCGGGCGTGGAGTGGCGCACCCAGCCGATGTAGTCGTCGACCTTGTGGCCGGGTAGCTGTCCGCCCTCGCCGGGCTTAGAGCCCTGTGCCATCTTGATCTGGAGGTCGGTGGCGTTGGCAAGATAGGTTGAAGTGACGCCGAAACGGCCGGAGGCGACCTGCTTCATGGCGCTGTTGCGGGAGTCGCCGTTGTCGTCGGGGGTGTAGCGATGGTAGTCCTCGCCACCCTCTCCCGTGTTGCTGCGGGCGTCGATGCGGTTCATGGCGATGGCCATGGTCTCGTGGGCTTCCTTGCTGATAGAGCCGAGCGATGCGGCGCCGGTGGCGAAGCGCTTGACGATTTCGGCGGCGGACTCGACCTCGTCGAGGGGGACGGGGTCGTCGGAGCTCTTGAGATCGAGGAGGCCGCGAATGGTGCAGAGGCGTCTGCTGTAGTCGTTGGCGGCGTAGGTGAACTGCTCAAAGGAATCGTAGTCGTTGACGCGGGCCGCGTACTGGAGGGTTGCGATGGTGTCGGGGTTCCACATGTGGTACTCGCCGTCGCGACGCCAGTAGTACATGCCCCCCGCATCGAGGTCGTGAGCGTCGTTGCCGTTGCGGACGGCGTAGGCGGCTGCGTGGCGACGGACGGCCTCGCGCTCGATCTCCTCGATGCCGATTCCACCGACGCGGGAAGGGGTCCACGTGAAGTAGCGGTCGACGAACTCCTGGTGAAGGCCGACGGCCTCGAATATCTGCGCGCCGCGATAGCTCTGAAGGGTGGAGATGCCCATCTTGGACATGACCTTCACGACGCCTTTGAGGACGGCCTTGACGTAGTTCTTCTCGGCAGTCTTGTAGTCGGTTCCGTTTGAGTAGGAGCGCTCGCGCGCCATCTGGGCGAGGGTCTCGAAGGCGACGTAGGGGTTGACTGCCGCCGCGCCGTAGCCGAAGAGGAGAGATATCTGGCCCACGTCCCTGGGCTCGCCGGACTCGACGACGATGCCGACCTTTGTACGCAGGCCCTCACGGATGAGGTGGTGATGCAGGCCCGAAATCGCCAGAAGGCTGGGTATGGGGGCGTGCTCGGCGTCCATATCGCGGTCGGAGAGGATGATGATGGTGCATCCATCGGCGACGGCGGCAGACGCGGCCTCACAGAGGGCGTCCATGGCGCGTTCCAGGGCGCCGGGGCCGTCGGCAGGACGGAAGACGCTGGCAATGGTGGTCGACTTGGCGTAGCCGTCCTCTATGGCGCGTATCTTTGCAAGCTCGGCGTTGGTGAGGACGGGACGATGGAGCTTCAACTGGCGGCACTGGTCAGGTGTCTCGTCGAACAGGTTGCCCTCGCAGCCGATGAAGGACTCGACGGAGGTGACAAGCTCTTCGCGGATCGCGTCGAGCGGTGGGTTGCTGACTTGGGCAAATAGCTGCTTGAAGTACCAGAAGAGGAGCGGGGCCTCGTCGGAGAGGACGGCGAGCGGGGTGTCGTTGCCCATAGAGCCGACGGCTTCGGCTCCTGTCTCGGCCATGGGGGCCAGGATCATGCTGGTATCTTCGAGAGTGTATCCGAAGGCGGCCTGGCGTTGCTGGAGGGTAAGGAAGTCGTGACCGGGGACTTCGTCCGGCTCGGGCAGGTCGTCGAGCGCGCGGGCGTTGTCCGCAAGCCACTGTTTGTAGGGGCGCTGGGAGCTGAGCTCGGTCTTGATCTCCTCGTCGGGAATCAGTCTGCCGCGCTCGGTGTCGAGCATGAACATACGGCCCGGCTGGATGCGCGACTTGTAGACGATGTCCTCGTCGGGGATATCCAGCACTCCCGTCTCGGAGGCCATGACGAGCAGGTCGTCGCGGGTGACGAGGAAGCGGCAGGGACGCAGGCCGTTGCGGTCGAGGATGGCGCAGACGCGGGTACCGTCGGTGCCGATCATAAGGGCGGGGCCGTCCCACGGCTCCATGAGGGTGGAGTGGTACTCGTAGAACGCCTTCTTCTCCTCGCTCATGGGGATGTGGTCGGCCCACGCCTCGGGGACCATCATCATCATGGAGTGCGGGAGCGACCGGCCGGTGGCCAGAAGCAGCTCCAGGACATTGTCGAAGGTCGCGGTGTCGCTCTGGTTGGTGTCGGCGACGATGGGGAGCAGCTTGGTGATGTCGTCGCCGAGAACCTCGGACTCCAGCATGGCATGGCGGGCGGTCATCCAGTTGATGTTGCCGCGCAGGGTGTTGATCTCGCCGTTGTGGATGACGTGGCGATAGGGGTGCGCGAGCCGCCACGTGCCTAGCGTGTTCGTGCTGAAGCGCGAATGCACCATCGCGAAGGAGGTCTTGATGTCCGTGTCGGCGAGGTCGAGGTAGAAGCGTTCAAGCTGGCGGGCGAGGATGAGGCCCTTGTAGATAATCCTGTTCGCGGAGAGACAGACGATGTAGGGGTCCAGGCCCTCGTCCCTGGCGCGATTTGCGATCCGGCGCCGGATGACATAGAGGCGGAGCTCAAGGGGGACATTGTCCGCGCTACCCTCAGGGCGATCGACGAAGAACTGCCGGATGACCGGCATGACGCCTCGTGACAGGACGCCGATGGCGTCGGGGTTCGTGGGAACGTCGCGCCAGCCGAGGAGGCGGCAGCCCTCGTCACGAACGGTGCGCTCGACGATGCGGACGCACCTTTCACGGTCTTCCGAGTCCTGCGGCAGGAAGATCGTGCCAACGCCGTATTCGCCGAGATCCGGGAGGTCGAAACCGAGCGACGCGGCCTCCCTGGCGAAGAACTCGTGGGGCATCTGCATGAGGATGCCAGCGCCGTCGCCGGTCTCCGGGTCTGCGCCTGCCGCCCCCCGGTGCCCGAGGTTGATGAGGGCTTCGAGGCCCTTGGTGATGATGTCGTGGGACTTCCTGCCCTTGATGTCGGCGACGAGGCCGACGCCGCAAGCGTCGTGCTCGAAGCGCGGGTCGTAGAGGCCCTGCTTCTCTGGGCGTGGTAGGTCTGGATATTGGTAGGGAGTGTTCATGATAGAGGTTTACAAGTCGGCTAGGTGGCGGTCGATTTCGTAGTCGGTGACCTGCATGGAGTAGCGGTCCCACTCGACTTTCTTGTTGTGTATGAAGCTCTCGAAGACGTGGTCGCCGAGGGCGTTGCGCACAAGGTCGCTCCGCTCGGTGGCGGCGACGGCCTCTTCGAGGGAGCGCGGGAGGGTGGATATTCCCGCGTCGCGGCGCTGCTCGTCGGTCATGTCGAAGACGTTCGTCTCGGCGGCGGGCGGGAGTTCGTACTGCTTCTCGATGCCCTCCAAACCGGCGGCGAGCATGACACTGAAGGCAAGATAAGGGTTGCACGCGGGGTCTGGGGCGCGGTACTCGATGCGCCGGGACTCCTCGCGGCCCTCTTTAAAGGTCGGCACGCGGACGAGATCGGAGCGGTTGACGTTGGCCCAGGAGACGTAGACGGGCGCTTCGTAGCCGAGGGGCGCGTCGTCGGGACTGCGGACGAGCCGCTTGTAGGAGTTGACCCACTGGTTGGTGATGGCGGTGATCTCGGGGGCGTGCCGGAGCAGCCCGGCGATGAACCACTTGGCCTCCTGCGAGAGCCGGTCGGGGTCGTCGGGGTCGTGGAAGGCGTTGCCGTTCCCGTTGGAGAGGGACTGGTGGGTGTGCATTCCACTGCCGTTTATGCCGTAGACGGGCTTCGGCATGAAGGTGGCGTAGCACCCCTGGCTGACGGCGACCTCCTTGATGACCACGCGGCAGGTCATGACGGTGTCGGCCATGGTGAGCGCGTCGGTGTGCCTGAGGTCTATCTCGTGCTGGCTGGGGGCGACCTCGTGATGGCTGTAGACGACGGGGATTTCGAGGTCCTCCAGGGTCAGGACGGTCTCACGTCGGAGATTCGTCGCGAGGTCCTGGGGGTTCTGGTCGAAGTAGCCGGCCTCATCGAGGAACTCAACGCCGTCGGAGTCCTTGAAGTAGAAATACTCCAGCTCCGGCGCGACGTAGTAGGTGTAGCCGAGCTTTGAGGCGCGTTCGAGGTTGCGTCGCAGAACGGCGCGCGGGTCGCCCTCGAAAGGCTCTCCCGTCGGGGTGATGAGATCGCAGAACATCCTGGCGACTGCGTTGGTCTTCGGCCGCCAGGGCAGGAGGCTGAACGTGGTGGGATCCGGAAGGGCGTACATGTCGGTCTCGCGGTAGCGAGCGAATCCCTCTATGGAGGAGCCGTCGAAGTTCATGCCCCGCGTGAGGGCGATTTCCAGCTCCTCGACAGTGACGGCCAAGCCCTTGAGGCTTCCGAGGATGTCGGTGAACCACAGGCGAATGAACTTGACGTCGTTCTCCCGCGCCTTGCGGAGGACGTACTCGATCTCCTCTGGGTCTCGCTCTAGGGTAGCTGGCATGGTGTCCGTATTTCCGGGACTCCAGGTTCTCACCGGCCTCATGGGGCCTACGGGGAACGTTCAGTATAGCTATTCATGAATTTTTGTGTCAATTGGCGTTGCGGTGTCGATTGGATTAATGAGGTTGTCGGGTCGGTGCAGGATGCTTGCCGTATTGGGGACGGGCAACCACAAGGGTTGCCCTACGACAGGGGGTCTGAGCGGAATTCCACAGTATTGATGGCCTTCGGTGCAGAGGATTTTAGATTCCTCACTTTGCTGCGCTGCGTTCGAAATGACAGGGTGTTGGATTGTGCAAGAACGCCGCCGGTACCGGTTTGGGACCGACGGCGTTTCGTTTCGGGCGGTTGATGCGCCCCGATTGGGGGCGGGACTTTAGGATGCTGCTCCGCACACCGTGTTGAGTATGAGTCGGGTGACCCTGTAGGGGTCGCAGTTGGCGTTTGGCCGCCTGTCCTCGATGTACCCCTTGCCGTCCTGCTCCACTTGCCAGGGGATGCGGACGGACGCGCCCCTGTCGGACACGCCGTACCTGAACTCCTTGTAGGAGCAGGTCTCGTGGTGTCCCGTCAGGCGCTCTTCGATGCGGTCGCCGTACTCGGCGATGTGGGCCTCGTGGTTGCCCTTGAGGGCCTCGGCGGCGGCGATGCAGGCGTCGTAGTTCTCGCGCATCTGGACGGTTGAGAAGTTGCAGTGAGCGCCCGCGCCGTTCCAGTCGCCCTGCATCGGCTTGGGATCGAGCCTTGCGGAGACGCCCGTGTTCTCCTTGTCGGAGATGTGTACATCCTCACCGATGCGGTAGAGGAGCCAGCGGGCGATCCACAGCTCGTCACCGACGGCGGGAGCGCCGACGGGTCCAATCTGGAACTCCCACTGCGCGGGCATGACCTCGGCGTTGATGCCGGAGATGCCCAGTCCTGCGCGGAGGCAGGCGTCCATGTGGGCCTCGACGATGGGTCGTCCGAAGACCTCGTCTGAGCCTACGCCGCAGTAGTAGCCGCCCTGCGGGGCGGGGAAGCCGTTGTCGGGCCAGCCGAGCGGCTTGATGCCGTCGAAGAAGGTGTATTCCTGCTCGATGCCGAACCACATATCGAAATCGGCGTACTTTTCGGCTGCCTCGGCACAGGCTGCCCTCGTGTTGGACGGGTGAGGCGACAGGTCGGTCAAGAGGACCTCGCACATGGCGAGGATGTCGTCGCCGCCGCGAATCGGGTCGGGACAGGTGTAGACCGGCCTGAGCACGCAGTCCGAGTTCTCGCCGGGGGCCTGGTTGGTGCTCGATCCGTCGAAGCCCCAGATGGGAGGCTCCTCGCCCTTGGGGACGATCTTGGTCTTGGACCGGAGCTTCGAGGTCGGCTCCGAACCGTCTATCCAGATGTATTCAGCCTTGTAGTATTCCATAAAACTCCCTCTGTTGATTAATCCTTCAGATTTTCCGTGAATCGGCGGCGATTCGTCAAGTAAATGTCGATTGTCGTAGACCCTCTCACAAAGAATGAACGACCTGCCGCCCGGCCGTTCATTTGGAGAATTTGGTCCAGCCTATGCGGATTGGTCGATCAGGAGTCCTTATTCTGCTTTCGAATTCGGCTTGGGAGAATTACCCAGACCGCGAACAGGACCATGAACGCCACCGCCCCAATTACCACTTCCATATCGTGTCGTTACCTCGATGTTTATGATTGCCAAGTACCAGTATGGGAGACCAGTGTTTCCAGTGTATTGCACAGATGTTACAAATATGTCACACGGGGTCGGGTTATAGGGCCCATTGTGCAGTGCTGCACACTCACACCGTTTTCTCTCTATCCGAACGTCCCAACTGATATGCTTCGGTGTATTCCTTGCAGTATGACGCCGCTCTGGCTCTCGGTTTCGGAGAACGGCCTTCCCAACCATCCCGCCAACCGGCGGCAAACCCTGGACGGATTTGCCCTACAGCCAAGCATTTCGTTCGATAATAGTCCTGCCACCTCAGATCATCATGCAACATTTGGTCTCTTGCCTCCATATGCAGCATTTTTCTCAACCCCAAAATTTTGGTCGGCCCCTTGCCTCTCTCTACGTCTCTCCCCCGTCGAGCGGGGGAGAGACGTTGGGGTGGAGCTACATTTCGGGGTATGCGGACCTGCCGTGCTCGGGTACGTCGAGGCCCTGCTCTTCCTCTTCTTCGGACGCCCTCATGCCGATGGTGAGGTCGATGGCCTTGAAGAGGATGAATCCCGCGCCGAGGCCCCAGGCGATGGCCACGAGCATACCGACGATCTGCGGGACAATCTGCTCAAAGTCTCCGGCGATGAATCCTTCGACGCCGTTGTTTCCGGATGCGAAGATGCCGACGGCCAGCAGGCCCCACGCGCCGCAGATGCCGTGGACGGTGATGGCGCTGACGGGGTCGTCGACCTTTAGGACGAGCTTGATGATGTGGACTCCGGCGATCATGATGACTCCGGCGAAGAGGCCGATCACGACGGCGGCCCAGGGGTCGACGTAGGCGCACCCGGCGGTGATTCCGACGAGACCGGCCAGAGCGCCGTTCGCGCCCATCTCGATGTCGGCCTTGCCAGTGCGGATCATGGCTATGTAGATGGCGGAGACGGCTCCCGCGGCGCCCGCCAGAAGGGTGTTGACGGCGTTGAGGCCGAGGCTGTCGGAGTTGATGTTGAAGCCGAACCAGCCGAAGAAGAGGATGAAGGTGCCGACGACGACGTAGGGCATGTTGTGGCCCTTGAGGTCGGCGCCCTCGCGGAAGCCCTTGCGAGGACCGACGACTATCGCGCCGGCGAGTGCGAGGAAGCCGCCGATCATGTGGACTACACCGGAACCGGCGTAGTCGGCGAAGCCGGGGCCGATCTGCGTCAGCCAGCCCTCATCGCTCCACGCCCAGTGGCCGTAGATGGGGTAGACGACCGCGCCGACGATGAAGCTGTAGGCGAAGTATGCGTTGATCTTGGTGCGCTCGGCGACGGCTCCCGCGATGATGGTTGCGGCGGTGCCGGCGAAGACCATCTGGAAGAACCATGCGACGAGGTCGGTGTCCTCGAAGTCGAGGAGGAAGAAGCCCTCGAGGCCGATGATGCCGGAGGCCGCTCCGCCACCCATCATGAGCGCATAGCCGAAGGCCCAGAAGCCGAGGGAGGCTATGCAGAAGTCGAGGAACGACTTGGTCATGTAGTTGACGGTGTTCTTGGAGCGGATGAGGCCCGCGCCGAGGAAGGCGAATCCGGCCTGCATGAAGAAGACGAGCGCGGCGGCGGCGACGAGGATGAAGTCGTTGAGCTTGGAGTCGACGTCGTCCGCGGAAACGGCGCCCTGCGCGTAGGCGACTCCTATCGTTCCGAAGAAGATGCCGATGCCGAGCAGGGCGATCATCATCAACCGGAGCTTGGTGGGGGTTAGGTGAGCCGTTTTAGCCAATGCGTTCATTCTTGAAGCCTCCTTTTTCGGAAAACGCATTTGATTGGAACGGAACGACTATATTCGGGGCTTGTTGCTTCGGTGTTGCCGTTCTGTTACATCTCTGTTACAGGGGGCGATGGGGACGGATTGCGGTGTTTTGGACTGCGAGGGATATTCTTGTGTAGTCTTTTTACCCTCACCCCTACCCTCTCCCGTTCGCGGGAGAGGGGGTCTACGTTGACGAAAACGCATCTCCGGCATTGTCATTCTGAGCGAAGCGCAGCGAAGTCGAAGAATCTAAAATGTCTGTCCCAACGTAAAGCTGACATGTGGCATTCTTACGCTGTGTTCACTCTTGGTCACGATGCAAGCGCGGCACTGGCTGTCGAGTCCTACGGTTATGGACTTTAGATTCCTCGCTACGCTCGGAATGACAGGCAAGGGGGGAGAGTTATAGCTACAGTTCCGTTTTACCTACCCCTGCCTGCCTGCGAACGGCGGAGGGGTTACGCAGAGGTCTTTTAGGAGGAAGTTTGAATGGTACGTGAGGAGGAGTTGGAAGAAGCGCTAGGCGTACGATTCCTGGACGCCGGACTGCTGCGTCTCGCGCTGGTGCACAGCTCCTATATCAATGAGAACCCCGGCGTGTTTCCAGAATCGAACGAGCGATTGGAATTCTTGGGCGACGCCGTGTTGGGTATGGTCGTAGCGGAGGAGCTTTATGCTGCGAATCCCGACTGGCCGGAGGGGAAGCTGACGCAGGCGCGCGCGGCGCTGGTGCAGGAGGCGACGCTTGCTGAGGCGGCACGGGATATCGGGCTGGGCGAGATGTTGCGCATGGGAAGGGGCGAGGAGGCCGGAGGCGGGCGTGAGCGGGCGTCGAACCTCTCAGCGGGGCTGGAGGCGGTGATTGGGGCTGTGTTCCTCGATCAGGGGTATAAGGTGGCGCGTGAGGTGGTATTGAGGGTACTAGGTGAGTGGCTGTCGTCTCTGGGTGAGCCGGAGATGTCGGCGAATCCGAAATCGGCGCTGCAGGAGGCGGTGCAGGCGGAGGGGCTGCCGTCGCCGACGTACCGGATCGTTCACGAGGAGGGGGCGGACCACGACCGGCTGTTCGTTGCGGAGGTGACGGTCGGTGGCGAGGTGGCCGGCAGGGGTGAGGGGAAGCGGAAGTCGCTGGCGGAGCAGGCGGCGGCGGTGGAGGCGCTGAGGGGGTTCGCCCAGTCCAGTTAGGTCTAATTCTATCTCAAGAGCTATCACGCTTGATGCTGAATTGCCCTTCGACAGGCTCAGGGCGAACGCATGACATTGCAAGATAGAACCTTCGCAAACACCCTCTTTGCAATCCGTCCGCACCTGCTATGTAGTAAGCTATACTCAGGTGCGATGATCCGTTCAGTAGGAGCAATGAGGTGGGGACTTTCAGCGTAGAAATCGCTATCGGCGATATGGGTGGCGAGAACTATGAAATGGTTGAAGCTCTGGTCGATACCGGCGCAACCACGACCGTTGTTCCCGGCTCCACTCTCAGGCGGCTCGGAATCGCTCCCACCAAGCGCGAGACCTTTGAGTACGCCGGTGGCCAGCGCGTGGAACTGGATATGGCCGAGGCGAGGGCGAAAGTCGCCGATCGGGAAACCACTACGTGGGTAATCTTCGGCGAGGATGATACGGCCCTGCTCGGCGCATACACCTTGGAAGGCACATTCCTAGCCGTAGACCCGTACGGCCAGCGGCTCGTCCCCGTCCACGGACTACTGAAGTAGGCTGCACTCCGCAGTCTTCAAAGAATCCCCTGCAGTTTGGAAGTAAGAGGGGTTCCTATCCTCGTTAGGGTCGATTCTCCCGAGCCGACCGATCCGCCAAACGACACCATCTGTGGTGACCGTGATGTGACGTCTGCCATTTCTTCGGTGTACTAAGTTTGTTACGCAAACGACTTCTTGAGGTAGTCGAGGTCGAGGTCGGGGTAGAGGGGGAACGCGGAGAGGAGGTTGGCGACACGGGCGCGGGCGGTCTTGACGGTTTCGGCGTCGGTGGTAGCGCGGGCCTTGCTGAGCTGACCGGCGAGTTTGCCCCTGGTGATAGTACGGGGTTTTGTTGCTGAGAGGACGGAGGCCATGATTGAGGCGATTTCCGTCATTTCGCTTGCGCCCATGCCTCTGCTGGTGAGGGCGGGCGTACCGAAGCGGAGGCCTGACGTGTACCACGCGCCGTTGGGGTCGAAGGGGATGCTGTTGCGGTTGAGGGTGACGTTGGCCTCTCGTACTGCCGACTCGGCCTGACGTCCGGTGAGGCCGTAGGGGGCGATGTTGGCGAGCATGAGGTGGTTGTCGGTGCCTCCGGTGAGGATGTCCATACCGTTGTCGATGCAGGCGGACGCGAGTGCTGAGGCGTTGTCGACGATGGCGCGGGCGTAGTCCTTGAACTCCGGGGCGGCGGCCTCGGTGAAGGCGACCGCCTTGGCGGCCATGACGTGTGGCATGGGGCCTCCCAGCACCATCGGGCAGCCCTTGTCGACGTACTCGCCGAACTCGTCTGTGGAGAGCACCATGCCGCCGCGCGGTCCGCGCAGGGTCTTGTGGGTCGTGGTGGTGACGACGTGGGCGTGTGCGACGGGGTCGTAGGGGCCTGAGAAGCCGTCGACCTTGCCGGCGACAAGACCGGCGAAGTGTGCCATATCGACCATGAGGACGGCTCCGACCTCATCGGCTATCTCACGGAAGACGCTGAAGTCGATCCTGCGGGAGTACGCGCTGTATCCGGCCAGGAGGATGAGGGGCCGGAACGCCCTGACGTGGTCGCGTATGGCGTCGTAGTCGAGCAGGTTCGTCTCGCGGTCGACGTCGTAGGACTGGACCTCGAACATGGTGGCCGAGGCGTTGAGACGGTAGCCGTGCGAGAGGTGGCCTCCGGAGTAGTAGTTCATGCCGAGCATTCGCTGGTTGCCGAGGGCATGGCGAAGCTCCGCCCACTCGTCGTCGGAGAGCTTGGAGGGGTCGGTCTGTCCGACGCTTTCCATGAAGGGGGACTGCACCCTCGCGGCGAGGATGGCCCAGTAAGCCACGAGGTTGGCGTCCGCGCCGGAGTGCGGCTGAACGTAGGCGTGTTCCGCGCCGAAGAGGTCTTTCGCAAGCTCTACGGCTCGTCCCTCGACGGCGTCGACGTTGTCGCATCCGGCGTAGAAGCGGTGGTAGGGATAGCCCTCGGCGTACTTGTCGGTGAAGAGGTTGCCCATGGCAAGCTGGACGGCGAGGGAGGAGTAGTTCTCCGAGGCGATCATCTTGAGGCTGCCGGACTGGTCGTCGAGCTCCGCGACGACGGCGGCGGCGACCTCGGGGGAGACGGAGCGGATGTGTTCGAGCGACGCGAGAAAGGCGACGAACCCGGTGTTCAGGTCGCTGCCGGATTCGGTCGCTCGTGCGATGTAGTCGGCGAGGGGTGAGGCGGTGGGGGGCATAGGGGCACAGCGAAGCGGCGCGTGGGTGTCTGTAGGTAGTCTATCGACGGGTTTGACGTGGTGTCAACGGAGGCCGCTTGCCGAACGGGGGGTTGGACGGTACGGTATACGGCGACTATGAACGGAAGCGGTCGTATATATAAAGCACTGTTGGCGGCAACCTTGGTGGTCGCGGCGCTTGGTGTGGGGTGTTCGGGCGGGGCGGATGGTGATCGGGAGGAGTTGCTGGTGTTCGCGGCGACGAGCCTGACGGACGCATTCGACGAGGCGGTGGCGTTGTACGAGCGGGAGAACGACGTGGACGTACAGACCAGCTATGCAGCATCGCAGGCGCTGGCGCAGCAGATAGCCAGCGGCGCTCCGGCGAGCGTGTTCGTTTCGGCGGGCGCGCCACCGGTCGCGTTCCTGCGTGAACGCGGGATGGTTGCGGAAGAGGCCGAGTGGCTGACGAACAAGCTGGTCGTGGTCACGAACACGTCGCTGGAAGAGCGCTCACCCGTTGCGCTCACGTTATCGAATGTAGAGCGGATCGCCATAGCCGCGCCGGACATCGCTCCCGCCGGGGCGTATGGACGCGAGGCGCTGAAGTCGGCGGGGCTGTGGGAGTCGCTGCAGGAGAAGATGGTGACGGCGCCGGACGTGCGGGCTGCCATGGCCTTCGTGGAGGCGGGCAACGCGAGCGTCGGCATCGTGTACGCGACGGACGCCGTGATTGCAAAGGGGCTGGAGACGGTGGACATCTTCCCGCACGACTCGTACGGGCCGATCGTGTACCCGGTCGTCACGGTGGTATCGGATGAACGGAACGAGGCAGCGGACGATTTTGTGCAGTTCCTCACCGGCGAGGCGGCAGGTGAGATATTCCGCGCTCACGGCTTCGAGCCGATCAGGTAGGTCGTGTTGAGCTGGTCACTCCTCGAGCTGACGTTCCGGGTGGCGGTGGTTGCCACCGTGGTCAACATTCCCCTCGCGCTGGCCGTCAGCTGGCTGCTGGTCAAGACGCGCGCGCCGGGCCGCTTGATCGTTGATGTGCTGGTCTCGCTTCCCCTTGCGGTGCCGCCGATCGCCATCGGGTTCTTCCTCCTCCTCCTGCTGGGACGCGAGGGGCCGATTGGGGGCCTGACGCACGCGCTCCTGGGAGCGGACATCGTGTTCACATGGTATGCGGCGGTCGCGGCATCGGCGGTGGTATCGTTCCCTCTCATGGCGCGGGCGACGATGGTAGCCATGGCAGGGGTTGACGAGCGGTTGGAAATGTCGGCGCGGAGCCTCGGCGCTGGCCCGTGGAGGGTGTTCTTCACCATAACCGTTCCGCTGGCCTCAAAGGGCATCTTGGCGGGCGTGCTGCTGGGGTTCGTGCGGGCTATCAGCGAGTTCGGCGCGACGATCACGGTGGCGGGGAACATCGCGGGCAAGACGCAGACCCTTCCGCTGGCGCTCTACTCCGCCGTTATCCTCCGAGACGACTCGACTGCCCTGCTTCTGACGGCCATCGCCATCGCCATTGCGGTGGCGACGCTGGTCGTACACAACTGGCTGCTGGCCAAGACCCCTCGACCGGAGGCGGCATGACAGTACCGGTTGCACATATCGCCGTCACCAAGCGATTCTCGCAGTTCACGCTGGACTGCGACGTGACGTTCGAGACGGGCGCGACCTCGGTGTTCGGTCCGTCCGGGAGCGGCAAGACGACGCTGCTGAACTGCATCGCCGGCCTCACACGGCCGGACAGCGGGCAGATCACCGTCATGGGGACGACACTGTTCTCGGCTTCCGAGCGAAAGGTCGTCCCGCCCGAAAAGCGGCGGTTCGGGTACGTGTTCCAGTCGTCGGCGCTGTTTCCGAACATGAACGTGCGGAAGAATATCCTGTATGGCTACCATCTGACTCCAGAGGGGCAGCGCACGACGGACCCGGAGCAGCTCTTCGAGTTGTTCGACCTGACGCGGCTGCTCGACCGCAGCGTGGACACGCTATCGGGGGGAGAACGCCAGCGAGTGGCCCTTGCGCGTGCGCTGGCGACCTCGCCGCGTCTGCTCCTGCTGGACGAGCCTCTGGCGTCGCTGGACGTATCCTTCAAGGGTGCCATCATCCGGTACCTGAAGCGGGTGCGACAGGAGCTTGAGACGCCGATGATATACGTGTCGCACTCGGTGTCGGAGGTGGTGGCGCTTGCGGACGAGATACTGGTGCTGTCGGAGGGCAGACCGGTCGCACAGGGGCCGCCGTCGGAGGTGCTGGTGCGTCCTGACGTCGGCACGATGGCGGACTACGGGGCGCTGGAGAACCTGCTGGACGCGACGGTCGTCGAGCGGCGTTCGGAGCAGGGGCTTTCGGTGATCGACGTTGGGGGCGTGGAGCTTGCGGCGCCGGAAATCGACGCCGGGCCGGGAGATCTGCTTACGGTGTCGGTCCGCGCAGGTGATATCATCCTGACGCTGGACGTGCCGACGAGGATCAGCGCGCAGAATATCTTGCCCGGCAGGATCGAGGCGATTCACGCGCAGGGGCCGCGCGTCATCGCGCACGTGGATGTGGGGACTGTTCTGGTAGTGGAGCTCACGCCGCGCGCGATTTCCGACCTTGCGTTAAGAGAGGGAACGCAGGTATATCTGATCGTGAAGAGCAACAGTGTGCTGGCGCTGGACGCGCTTGATGGAGGTTCTGGCAACCGGTAAGGGGCGAGTAGCTGAACGCAGCATCGTTGAGGTCAACTCACCATGTCGCAACGTCAAGATGAACAGATAGAGTCACGTCAGTCATCCATGTCGATGAAGCAAAGGCTCCATGGCGTCTTGGAACGGTCGGACGGCGGATTCAGCTGGTTCGACATATTCATCATCGTGCTGATCTGCCTGAACGTCGTAGCCCTGATTGTTGAGACCGTCGATGAGATTCACGATATCTCGCCGCTTGCTTTTCGTATCTTCGACACGGTCTCGGTGGCGATCTTCACGGTCGAGTATGTCTTGCGGCTGTGGTCCTGCACGGTGGAGGAGAAGTACGGGCATCCGGTGTGGGGGAGACTGAGGTTTGCCCTGACTCCCGTCTTGTTCATCGACCTGCTGGCCATCCTGCCGTTCTATGTGGCGCTCATGGCCCCTGTGGGTCTGCTCGACCTCCGAATCCTGCGATTCCTGCGGGCGGTGCGCCTGCTGGCACGGATCGCACGGCTGAGTCGCTACTCCTCCGGGTTGAGGACATCGGTCGGGGTGATACACGCCAAGCGCGCTGAGCTGATTACGGTGATCGTGTTCCTGTCGATACTGCTGCTGATGGCGTCGTCGCTGATGTACTTCGCGGAAACCGAGGCCCAGCCGGACAAGTTCGCCAACATTCCTCAATCCATGTGGTGGAGCATCATCACCCTGACGACCGTGGGGTACGGTGACGCGGTCCCGGTAACGGTGACGGGACGGTTTCTCGCGGGGGTGATAGCGATATTGGGGATAGGACTGTTCGCGCTGCCTGCGGGCATCCTGGGGTCGGGGTTCATGGACGAGATGAACAGGAGAAGGCAGGGGCCGACGCTGTGTCCTCACTGCCAGAAGGAGATCCACGAGTAGGGTTCTTTGTGAAAAAGACGGCGGGGTCGTCGGGGATGTCTCTTCGTTTGCCAGTGAACGGCCTTGCTTTTCAGATGGTCTAGCCCATGATGGCACACGGAAGAACGATCATACGAAGACTTTTCAGTGGTACGCCCGCTAACGTGCACGCTATCGGCATGGCCATCACAACCGTAGCGTTAGTCACTGCGGTGTTGTCGGTCGGCCTGTATGTCAGTATGGCGGGTGGCACAGTGAACATTCCGGCAGGCCTCTACAGCATCAGCGCAAGCCGCACTTATTACGGCCCTAGTCACTTTACAGAGAAGCCCGCATTGTACATTGGCCCTAGCTTTCTATGCAGTTCTCGCTCCGTCATTCCTTTTGAGTACCCATTCTTGCCCGTGGAAGTGGAAATCTATAAATGCATCACTGCGGACGAGGGCACATAAAGGCGTACCTACACTTCATCCCCTGTCAGGCAAGCCAAGGACTGAAACTCAAGATTTGTGTACCCAAAGGTGAGGGCTGACAGGGGTAGGCTTTTGACTATCGCCCCATGCCTCCATTGATGAGAAAACAACGCAGTCACTGTCATTCTGAACGCAGCGAAGCGGAGTGAAGAATCTAAAATGCCCGTCCTAAGGCAGCGCCGACATGGAGAATTCCTATCCCGTCGGCGAGGATACGGATGGCACGCCGATTAACCCGTCTTGCAGTCATGGACTTTAGGGTTCTGTTGTGTTGTGGTTGAAACGATAATAGGGTACGGCTTAAGCAAGGAGGAATCATGGCGAAGGGAGTGAAGAGGAAACAGCACTCATTGAATGCCGACATGAGAGACGATAAGGCCGCAAGGGAAGCGTTTGAAATCAACAGTCAACAACCCGTCCTAGTTCACAAACCTGACGGGTACTACGCTACACAACAACCATGTGGCAACCTAACCTATTGCAACGATCGGCGCGGGGGGAAGTTCCCCCCTCAAGGCGGATACTGCGAGAACTGCCCCCGAAGGGATCGTCGTGAGTGAACGGAAGGCGAGGTTCTAGTTCAACCACAACACAACAGAACCGACTTTAGATTCCTCGCCACGCTCGGAATGACAGGGAGACGGGGCTGAATCATAGCTGCAAATCCTTTTTACCTACCCCTGTCATCCCGACGGGGGAGAGATACAGAGAGGGGGTCTTCGCGATTCAACTCACGAAGACTGAACAGTTACGTATCGCACAGGTCGAGTTTTGCAGTTGTCTGATGTAGACTCCCGTTGAATGACCGCAGGGGGCGGCGGAGGACAAACACCTATGGGACACGACCCTTCGCTCCGGCTTGAATCACCAAATGACCCTAACGAGGTACATGCTTACAAGACGATCGGAAGTGACGATGGTCAGGCCCTCAACAATCGCTTGAGCAACGAGAATTCGGTCGAAGGGGTCACGATGCAGGCCGGGCAGCTTGCCCACTTGTAAGGTAGATTCTTCGGTAATCGGAAGTGAGTTGATTCTATGGAGCCGCCTCTGCTCGACAACGTACTCGTGCGGAGGCACACGTAACCGAAGGCGTCCAAGCTCATACTTGATCGCGATCTCCCACGCGGAGGCGGCGCTAAGGTAGAGTTCGTTAGCGGGGTCGGTGATCGCCGCGCGAGCCGATTCCACAAGGCGTGTGTTGCCATCAACCAGCCATATGAAGGCAACGGTGTCGAGTAATAGCCTCATGCGCTACGCAACAGAGACCTTACCTGCCAACTCCCTCGAAGTCATCGAGGATGTCGTCGGGGAGCGGGTCGAAAAACGAGTCGGGCACTTCGGCCAGGCCTCTTCCCAGACCCACAGGGCGAGGTTCGTCCATACCGCCGTCAAGGGGCAGTATCTCCGCCACAGGCCGGTTTCTGCGGCACAGGATGATCCGGTCACCGGCTTTCAAATCGGCGAGGTGCTTGGACAGATGGGTCTTTGCTTCATGGATATTCAGCATCGTGATCGACATGACCATATAGTAAACTAAGTATCTAGTCTGTGTAAAGAGGGAAGAGAATTCAATTCTCCATGTCGCTCCCGTCTGCAGCAGGAATGATTAGCCCGGTCTTCCCGGATCTTATGGTGAGAAAAGCATCGCATAGAGTCGTGGCTTTCTCACACGAGCCTGATATAGACTCCCCCTGAATGACCGTGGAGGGCACCGCCATGTGCGCGATGAAGAAGGTGCACCATGTCGTGAGGCGTCCAGGCAATAGGCTGGGCGATCCCGACATCGAGATACCGGTTGCGGAGGACCTGGTGACGGAGCCGGGCGCTCCTGTGCGGGAGGGCGACGTATCGTTCTACAGCCGCGAGTACCCGCTGGAGGCGCACTTCGTGGAGAACTCCGCCGACCGCGAGTGGCTGTGGTCGCAGTATACGGAGTCGTTCGCGCAGTGGCGCGTGGAGCACGAGAAGGTGGACACGCCGCTGGTGGAGGCGGCGGCCGTGTCGGGCGACATTCCCCCGCACGGGGAGCCCGACCCCGACCTCGATCCGACGGAGCATATCCGTCAGAAGGCGCGCGAGTTGGGGTTCAGCGAGGTCGGCTTCACGAGGTACGACCGCCGGTACACCTACGCCAGCAAGAAGAAGTGGGTGAAGTTCCAGCACGCCATCTGCCTCGCCTATGAGCAGGAGTACCACGGCACACAAAAAATTCCGAGCGAGGAAGCGGAGCACACGCACTTCGGGACGTACACGACGGAAGGTGCCGTATCGCTGGAGCTTGCCGACTACATCCGGTCGCTGGGCTACCACGCGCAGGTGCACAGTCACAGCGATTCCAGTGCGCCGTACATCCCCATGTTCATCAACGCGGGGCTGGGCCAGCTTGGGGCGAACGGCCAACTCCTGATGCCGCACTTCGGGTCGCGTGGGCGGCTGATGATGATTACGACGGACGCGCCCGTGCGGTACGACAAGCCGGTGGACTACGGGATCAACCGTTATTGCGACAAGTGCCAGGTGTGCGTGGCGCGGTGTCCCAGCAACGCCCTCTCACGCGACAAGCTGTGGTGGCGCGGTGCCCTGAAGAACAAGGTGAGCTATGCGCGGTGCCGTCCGGTCATGGGGCGGTACGACGGGTGCTCGATCTGCATGAAGGTGTGCCCGGTGCAAAAGTACGGCATGAAGCCGGTGATGGACCACTATGTCGAGACCGGCGAGGTGCTCGGCAAGGGAACTGACGAGCTCGAAGGGTTCACGCTAAAGGACAAGGGACACTTCGGCCCGGGCGAGAAGCCGCACTTTGATCGGGAGTTCTTTGAGATACCTCGCGGGCGCTATGAGAACTGGGTCTACGAGGACTTCAAGAAGCGTCTTGCGGCAGGTGAGGAGCTGACGAAAGAAGAGCTGGCGGAGTTCGGTGAGGCCGTGCGTGAGGCGGTGCAGACGAAGCGGGAGACAACGGGGTAGTTTGCTTGAAGATATAAGGGCGAGGCGGGCGTAAGGTTTCGCCGTCTGGACAACAAGAGAATAGTCGCCGCGACACTCCTGCTTCCATTGGTGCCATCTCTCTCAAATGTTGCCATTAGTTGATGTGCGGTACCCCATGGGTCAAATGGAATGAAGCTCCCTCGCTACCTCTGATTTCCTGAGTGAGATATTACTTTTCTCTCTTTCCTGCGCCTCCGTCTTTCTCGATAATCCGTGTTGCTAGTGCGATCAACCCTCCAACCGCAAGTGTACCTACGTTCTCTAGATTAGGATGACTTAACGCCCACAAGGCAATGGCGGAAAGAGCCAGCAAGACTACCATGACCTGAGGACGAAACGTGCCAATCTTAATCTTGCACTTCCCAACCAATAAGCATATAGCTCCTACAGCGACAGCACCGACCGCTATCCCAACGGCTATGAATGCGAATATGAGCTCCCTATCTTCCATTGGACACCCCCAGAGACAAGCTATCTAGCAAAGGATACGGTATAGCACCAATTTTCTACACCAATTGGAGCCCTGCCGATCCCCAATAGACCCACTTGCCCAGGTTCACATGTATATATGCGAGCCGCGAACGGTTGCAGTGGAATTATTGGACACCTTCTCAGCGGGAACGACGGGTTAAGGATTGGCGGCTGGGTTACTCAACGTACCACTCTTCGTTGCCGACTCGCTCGTAGGTCGTGGCCCACTCTTCGGAGCCGTCGTCGAACCAGCGGTTGTAGGTGTAGTTGCGGACGGTGCCCTCCTCCCGGCCCATGATCTTGGGCAGGTGGGGCTGGCCGAGGGAGTAGATGGTGCGGCCGCTGCCGAACCGGGTGACCCCGACGTAGGGAGCGATCTCGTTGGGCACGTTGTCGCGGTATTTGTAGAGCAGGGTCTCGTCGACGTCGAAGCCGAGGCCGGGCTCCTCGGAGACGCGCGAGAAGCCCTCGTGGACGGGGAACCGCTTCCGGGTGATGTCGTCCTCGGCGTCTAGCTGGTCGTCGAGGTGGATGGAGTGGCCGGTTGCCGTCGGCATGGTGCAGGCGACGTGCATGGCCATGGACTTGGCGAGCGTCCCGCCGCACATCTGGAAGATGGTCTGGAGGTTGAGCTTGCTATAGGTGGTCGCCGTGGCGATGAGAGTGCCGATGGGCGGGTACATCATGTAGGCGTCGGCCATGCCGAGTTGCGCCTCGTGGCCGCCGCCGAGCTTCCATGACCCGCCGTGCACGACGGTCAACTGCGTTCGTCGTCGGAGCTCGCGCCAGCTCTCGACGTCGGCGGTGTCGAAGGGGTCCTCGATCCACTCTACTATTGGGTGGTCGCGTTCCAGGCGTGCGACGATGGGCAGGACTCCGCCCAATGTCCGCCCGCGACGTCCGGTGAAGTCGTAGTGGACGCGGAAGCCCGGCGGGGCGACCTCCTCGATGATCTTCGTCCATCGAATGACGTCCCCCAGGGGGCTGGTGTGTATCTTGAAGATGGTGTAGCCGTCATTGGCCGCGCGGACGATATCGTCGGCCAGCTCCTGGTCTGTCGGGCCACCCCAGCACCACGCCGCGGAGGAGATGCCGTCGCGCACCTTCTGGCCGATGAGCTTGTACGCGGGGACCTCGAGGTACTTGCCCATGATGTCGTACATCGCCATCACGACAGAGGGGTACAGATCTGAGCCGATGTAGTCGAAGGGGTCGGTGTCGATGAGCGGCTCGAACGTTTCGACGGGAGGTGGGGCCTCGCCGTCGAAGTCGCCGTATCCGACGATGCCGGCATCGGTCGTCACTTTCGCGGCGACGCGGTGCTCGTGGCCGTTGCGGGCGGGGTTGTCTCGGTACCGCTTCGCCAGTGGTGGGAGGATGGTGAAGACTTCGATGTCGGTGATTTTCATTTGGGGGCGCTCCTGGGGGGAAGAAAGTAGAAAGTATTGCGTAGGAAGTCGGGAGTGGTGTCTTCACCCTCACCCCAGCCCTCTCCCACGACGGGAGAGGGAGATAGACGAGGGCGTGGCTCATCTAGTAGTTGGTCGCCCGGCCGATTTGCTTCGCGTATTCCTCCTCTCCGAATAGACCTTTCTTGTTCACCCATCGCCATATCTGAGGCTTGAGGGTGAGGCTTCGGTCTTCCAGGGGGAGCTTGACCGGCGCGTGGCCCTGGCGGGCAGACTCTCTCATGGCGACGGTTGCCTCGAAGGACTTGTGGTGGACATGTCCCGGCGCCTTCGGCTCGATGCCGTGGGTGATGGAGTCGACGATGGACTGCATGGCGTTCATGAGCCGGTCGCCGGGGTAGAGCCAGCCGTCCTCGTCGTACCCGCCTTCGGCATGGGGGCGAAACGGCTTGAAGGTCTTGGAGTCGTCGTATTGCAGATTGGAGAGGAGGTCCGCGTCGGTGGCGTCGATCTTGCGGTAGAAGCGGTGGTGTCTCTTGTCGGTCACGTAGACGCCCTCGGTGCCGGTGACGACCAGGCCCCGCATGGCGGAGGTCCTGGACTGAATGAAGCACTCGATACCGTTCGCGTAGCGGATGTAGCCGCCGATGCCGAGATACTCGTCGTCGCTCTCACCGAACGGGTCGCCGTTGGTCCAGCCGGTGACCCAGTCGATGTCGGCGTCCTGAGCAAACATGTGCGCGACGCTGAGGCCCTGGCATCCGCCCTGCATGGTCATCTCGTAGAGGTTGATGGTCAGGATTTCGCCGATCTCGCCGGCCTCGATCATGGCGCGGGCTTCCCAGAGCTGGGAGATGCTGCGGTCGACGTTGCCGCCCTGCCACGGGATGCCGTTCGCCTCACATGCGGCGACCATGCGGTCGGCGTCGGCGAGACTGGCGGCTATGGGCTTCTCGGAGACGATGCCCTTCGCGCCGGACGTTTCCGCCGCCAGAACGACCATGTCGGGGTTGTACTGCACGGGCAGGACGCAGTCGACGATGTCGAGTTGCTCGTTGGCGTACATCTCCTCGGCGGTCGCGTAGCCGCGGGCGGAGAAGCGTCGCATGGCAAGTTCGAGGTTGTCGGGGTCGGGATCGGCGATGGCTACGACCTGCGTGTCGGGAAGCAGGTTGAACCCGCGCCCGTGCTGGGTGCCCTGTCGTCCGCATCCGACGATTCCAACTTGGTATTTGGCGGTGGCTGTCATTGGGGGCCTCCTTTGATGGTGTTAGTAGAGGCGGCCTCATGATATCGCATTCGCGGAGGGAAGAGGGGATTCACCGCAGAGGGAGCGGAGAGCGCAGAGGGGGGAGGTATTAAGTCAAGTTGCTGTATGGGGGGTTTCATCCTCACCCCAGCCCTCTCCCACAACGGGAGAGGGAGTTTACTACAGATGGCGCGGAGAGGGAGGATTTTAGATTCCTCACTACGCTTCGCTGCGTTCGGAATGACAGGTGCCGGGATTTTTGCAGGGGTATCCGTAGACGGGAATGAAGAGGTCAGGTCCGCGCCTTGCCCGTCGGACAGAGCGACAGCAGGCAGCACTCGCCGCACACCGGTTCCTTCTTGCACACCCTCGCGGCGTGGGTAACGATGAGCGCGTGGTACTCGTTGAAGAGGGGGACGTCGGGCGGGAGGTGGTCGGTGAATAGGCGCTGGTAGAGGGCGTAGGGGCCTTTTTCGGGCGCGAGGCCGAGGCGGTGGAGCAGGCGCTTGGTGTAGTGGTCGATGACGAAGACCGGCATGTCGAGGGCGTAGAGGAGGATGTCGTCGGCAGTCTCCTCGCCGATGCCGTGGATGGCGAGCAGATCTTCGCGGAGGGTGGCCGGGTCTTCGGCCATGAGCGCTTCGATGTCGTCGTCGCGCTCGCCGAGCCACTCCACGAGGGCCTTGAGCTTCTTCGCCTTCATGTTGTAGTAGCCGGATGAATAGATGAGTTGCGCGATCTGGTCTTGTCCGGTGCTTCTGAGCGCCTGAGGTGAGAGCAGTCCTGCCTCTGACAGGGCGCGGATAGCCTTCTCTGCATTGCTCCACGCGGTGTTCTGGACGAGGACGGCGCCGACCATGACCTCGAATCGGGAGTCGGCGGGCCACCAGTCACGGGGGCCGTAGCGCTCGAGCAGGCGGTCGTAGATGTCGGTCAGGCGGTCGTGCATGGGGGAGTGTTTGGCTTTACCTTTCATGCCGTACGTTTTACGCTGTTACTGCTTGACCTTCAAGTGTGCGAGGCATATGTGACGACCTTTGTTGAGCGGCTACTGAACGCCTGCGAGACGAACCGGAGCCTGCTCTGCGTCGGACTGGATCCCGACCCGGCCAGGATGCCGATTGGGGACGTTGTGGCTTTCAACTCCGCCATCGTGGACGCGACGCGCGACCTTGTGTGCGCCTACAAGCCGAATGTGGGGTTCTACGAGGCGCGTGGCAGTGTAGGGATCAGGGAGCTTGAGCGGACGATTGCACATATCCGAGACGTTGCGCCGTCGGTGATGGTGCTGGTGGATGGGAAGCGCGGGGATATCGGGTTGACGAATGCGGCGTACGCCAAGGCGCTCTTCGAGACGTGGGGCGCGGACGCGGCGACCATCAACGGCTACGCGGGCGGCGCGGACCTTGGGCCGTTTCTGGCCTACGAGGGCAAGGCGGTGTTCGTATGGTGCCGGTCATCTAATGAAGGTGCTGCCGAGCTTCAGGACCTGCCGGTGCAGTCGGACGGCGCGACGATTCTGTTTTACCAAGCTTTGGCTCAGAGGGCCGTCGAGTGGGGGCCGAATGGCAGCGTGGGACTCGTCGTGGGGGCAACGTATCCGAAGGAGCTTGCGGAAGTGCGCGCCATCGCGCCTGATGCGCCGATTCTGCTGCCAGGAGTCGGAGCGCAGGAGGGTTCGCTGCGTGCCTCGGTCGAGGCGGGCGTAGACCGTGCAGGACGGAATTTGCTGGTCAGCAGTTCCCGGGGCGTGCTGTATGCCTCCTCGGACCCGGTCGACTATATCGATGCGGCCCGGAGCGCGGCGGTAAGCCTGCGAGACAGCATCAATGCCGTGCTCGAAGCTGGGGGGCATTCATGGTCGTAGATTTCCGCATGGGAGAGCGGCTGGCGTTGCGGAAGAAGCATCCGTGCGGTGGGTTCCAGTGGGAGGTCACGCGGCTCGGGGCGGACATCGGGATTCGGTGCGTGACGTGCTCGCGGCAATTGATGATGGCGCGATCCACGCTGGAGAAGCGGATGAAGGCCCGGCTCTCGGCGGAGAAAGCGACTTAGAGGACAAGGTATGCGACTCAATGGCAAGACGGCGTTGATCGTGGGCGGGGCTTCGGGTGTCGAGGGGCATCTGATGGGTATCGGTGGCGCAGCGGTGCGACGATTCGCGCGTGAGGGCGCGCAGGTCGTCATCGCGGACATCAAGGACGAGGTCGGCGAGCAGACGGCGGCGGAGATCAGGGCCGAGGGCGGTGAGGCGCTCTACGTCCACCTCGATGTGACGGAAGAAGGAGATTGGATAGCCGCAGTTGCGGCTGCGGTCGACCGGTTCGGAAAGCTCGACGTGCTGGTAAATGCTGCGGGGACATCCATACGCTACAAGGTGGAGGAGACTCCGGTCGAGGCCTTCGACCTGGAGATGGCGGTACACGCCAGAGGAGCGTTTCTGGGGGCGAAGCACGCGATTCCGCGTATGCGCGAGGCAGGAGGCGGGTCGATCGTCATCGTGTCGTCGATATACGGCATCGTCGGATCGGCGTCGTCCTCGTACCCGACGGCGAAGGGGGCGAAGCGCAACTTCACGAAGGCGGCAGCGATCCAGTACGCGGCCGAGGGCATTCGGGTCAACTCGGTGCATCCAGGCTTCGTCATGACACCGCTCACCGTTGATATTTTCAATGTGCCGGAGATCATCGGCCCTCGCCTGCAGATGGTACCCATGCGCCGGCTCGGAACTGTCGATGAGATAGCCAACGGCATCCTGTTCCTTGCGTCGGACGAATCGTCGTTCATCACAGGGGCGGAGCTGGTGATCGACGGGGGATTCCTGGCGGAGTGAGAGGTTTGGGGAACGTGGATGCGCTCGTCTTCACCGAGCGAGTCCTTGAGGGTAATTTCCATGGGAAGACGTTTGCTATAATCACGTTCAAGGGGGCGTCACCACCTAAGACACGAGCCGGTTGTTGTCCCAATCAGAGTGAAAATGCCAACCGTGCAAGAAAAACTCATGCTTGCTCGACGCCACTTGGCTAGGATCCAGTTAGATCCAGAGGACCTAGACGACCTTTCGATCTATGGACTCTATTGCCTTGAAGCGGCCGTCGAGGCTGCGGCCCTCCATGTTCAAATAAAGGTGACGAAGCAGCATTGGGAAAAGGCGAACGTTGCGCATGAATTACATACGCAGCATGGGCTTCCTGGCATCTATGATCTGCTAAACGACCTCAACGATAGTAGAAAGGCGGTCGCCTACGGAGACGTCGAGGCGGCTGATTTTGAAGACCGAGACGTGGCGATAGAAATAGAACGGTATGTTGAGGCAGTCGAAGAGTTAGTGGACTCGGATGACGGGCAAAGTCTATTTAACTAATGGATTAATCGACATGATTTCGCATGGTCTGACAATCCGGTGGCCCACGGCTGCGTCTATGCAGTGGACTGAGAGCTTCTTGGCCTCGGCACGGGACGGTCTCAGCATCTCAGCGGTGATAGCCATTGGTTCTGCGGTTCGACCGAATGGAGGGGCCGCAGACCTTGATCTCGTGGTGATATGCAGGGAACCCCTGAACCTCAACCGTTCCCGCCCCATGGAGGTTGACCTGCGCGTCTATAGGACTAATGACGTCGATAGACTAATAGCCGAAGGGCATGACGTTCTAGGGTGGGCTATCAAGTTCGGTCAAGTCTTATTCCAACGAAGCGGTTTCTGGGACATGACTCTGAGTCGTTGGAAGGATGACCTACCTCTGCCCTCTCCTGAGACTCCTCGCATGAGAGCAAGGGAGACACGCAGACGGTTCTTGAACGTTCTTGAAATAGGGGACTTAGATGCCGCACTTGAGCAGGCCATATCATATGTAACGCATCTGGCCTGGGCGAAACTCTTGGAAGCCGGCACATTCCCTGCTTCGAGACGTGAACTGCCTAGTCAGCTAAGGGCGATAGATTCTCAAAGACTCGCGGACTCGCTCCAAGGCCTATTGGACGCCGACTCCGAACAGCCGGAAACCCGTGAGCGACTTGAGGCTATTGTTGCCAAACCGCCAGAGGCCATAGCCGTAGACTCGTAGGTCTGACTGTGTCGCGACGTGTCGGCAGTGAATTCAGACATGCTTGATAACGAGAAAATGGCCGGATACGTTCAGACGGTGCTGGGGCCGGTGGAGCCTGAAGCTCTGGGTGTGACGCATACGCATGAGCACATCCTCTCCGACCTGTCGAATATCGCCGTCGAGCCGGACGACCCGTTTGAGCGCGAGATGTTCCACGCGCCGATGCGGATGGACATCCTTGGTTATCTCAGCTACTACTTTGCGGCCAATCTCGACAATCTGCGGCTGGACGACGTGGATACGGCCATTGCGGAGATCGGGCTGTACAAGCGTCACGGTGGCGGGGCGATTGTGGAGGCTTCCAGCATAGGGCTGAGCCGGAATCCGGAGGGTCTCGCGCGCGTATCACGGGCGACGGGAGTCCACATCGTCATGGGATCCTCGTACTACGTGAAAGAGGCCCATCCGCCCGATATGGACGACATCTCGGAGGAGGCTATCTTCGAGGAGATCATCCGTGATATCACGGACGGTGTGGGCTCGACGGGAATCAGGGCTGGGATCATCGGAGAGGTCGGGTGCTCCTATCCACTGTCGGACAACGAGCACAAGGTGCTGCGCGCGTCGGCGAGGGCGCAGCAGGCGACAGGGGCGGCGATACTGATCCATCCGGGGCGGGACGAGCCTTCACCGGAGGAGATCATCGGTGTCATCGTGGACGCGGGCGGCGATCCGGGACGCACCATCATCGGCCATCTCGATAGGACAGTGATGGACAGGCAGGTGCTGCTCCGCATCGCCGAGGCCGGGTGCTACCTGGAATGGGACCACTTCAGTTCAGGTCTGCCGTTCTATCCGCCTAATCCCAAGATCACGATGCTGAACGACGCGGACCGCGCGGAGGTGATCGCTTTCATGATCGAGCGGGGCTACGGCGACAAGATTCTCACGGGACACGACGTGGCGTCGAAGCGCAGGCTCACGGCGTACGGCGGGCCGGGGTATTTTTATATAGTCAGGCGGGTCGTGCCGTGGTTGAGGACACGAGGGTTCTCGGACGAGGATATTGACCGGCTGCTGATTCACAATCCGGCGAGAGTGTTGACGATGGCGGAGTCGTGTGGGTAGGCACCTAGCCGCAAGTCATCCCACCGCCGGACACCATGTTGTTGAGTACGACGAGGGAGTCCACCGCAGAGATCGCTGAGTGGTTGTGGTAGGGGTGTCCTATCCCTTAGCGAAAAGCTCGTATGCGCGGGCCTCGTCCGGCGTCTGGTATCTGCCGGACTGGTCGCCTCCAAGCCAGCGATACGGGCGCGGGTAGAGGGTCAGAGAGCGGTCCTCCAGCGGCAGCGAGAGGGGGACCGAGCCCCAGAGCGCCGAGTGCTTGGCAGCAACCGCGGCTTCGAGCGACCTGAGCAGGTCGTAGCCGGATATGGCCATCTCGGTGCCGTTCTCGACGGCGGAGATGAAGGACAGGATCGAGCTTGCGAGGTAGCCGTACTTCGGCCAGGCGAAGGGTGTGAACTGGCGGTCGGACTTGATGCGCGCGCCGTTGTCGTCGAACCCCTGGTAGATATCCATGACGTCGCCCCAGTCCCAGCGCAGGAGGGAGTCCTCCGTCCAGACATCGACGCCGCGGTGAGGGGTCGGCTCGCCGTAGACGGTCGTCTCGATTCCGGTGCTCATCTTGAACCGACCGTTGATGATGAGTCCACTGTCCTCATTGGCCTCAAGGGACTCCTGCGGCTTGCCCCAGGCGATGACCTCGGTGATCTCGGCGTTGGTAAGGAGCCGAAGGACGGCGATGTGCTGGCATCCGCCGCCGGATATCTCTGCGCCCCACCCGGGGCCGGGGCGCCCGGGCAGCGGGCGCTAGTCGCCGAGGCGGAGGCAGCTGGCGGCCGCCTGCACATCGGCGCGAGAGCGCTGGAGGTTGCCGCCGTGGAAGACGGTGCCGCTCTCCTCGCAGGCGGCGATCATCTCGTCCACGTCGGAGAGTTTCGCGCCTATGGGCTTGTCGGTGGAGACTCCGCGCACGCCCGCCTGGGCCGAGGCGATGACCGCGTCCTTGATGAACTTGCCGGGGAGGACGACGACGGCGAGGTCGGGGACCTCTTCCATCTGCTGGTACATCTCCTCGGCGTCCTTGAAAAGCGCCGTGACGCCGAAACGCTCGCCGACGACGTTCCGCCTGTCGTCGTTGTACTCGGCGATGGCGACGACCTCGGTATTCTCGAAGGTGTTGTAGACCTCGGTGTAGTGCTGGCCCATACGGCCGCAGCCAATGATCGCAACTCTCAACTTTTCGTCGGCCATGTTTCCTCCGCCCCGGTCAGACGCCGGGGACAGTGTGAATGATTCGCAAGATTGTAGTCGGACGGGGGTGTTAATTCAATGGGGAAAATCAAATCTCGGCCCCCGTGAAGCTGGCGATCTGGATGAAGTCGCCGTCGGTGTCGGACCAGTCGTAGAGGGCGGCGGCAACGACTCGGTGGGCGTCGATGCCTATGACAAGCTGCTGGACGGGGTAGGCGGGGCCGTCTCCCCAGGGACTGATGGCGACTCCTCGGTCTATTTCCGAGAGGTATGCCATTCCGTTGGGGTGAGAGTGGTAGATGATGCGGGCGGGGGTGTCGGTGTCGAGGCTGTTGTTCAGCTCGATGAGGTCCTGTGCGCCGAAGACGTAGGCGGTCTCTGCCGTTCGGCTGGGAGCGGAAGGGTGGTTTCCCTGCGCTTGCATGTTGACGCAGGCCCTGACGGTGGTTACGGACGAACCGTCCTTGTCGCCCGCAAGCCAGCCGCAGCACTCGCTGGGGTACTCGCGGCGGGCGTGGCGATAGATATCTTCGAGGATGTGGCGGGGCACTTCCAGTGGTGTCGGCATTTAAGAGGTATGGCCTCGGCGAGATTATCGGTAGCGCACGGCTATCAGTCTTCGCGCGGGCCGAAGCCCTCTTCTCCGATAGGGCGTTCCAGCGCGGTGGGATCGCCGCTCGCGGGGCTGCCGAAGTGCTGAGGACGCCAGTACCAGATATGGCCGTGGTCGGCCCCGGCAATGAGGCCGAGGTTGCCGTCGTCCTGCCAGTCTACAGGGGCCATGTGGACTCCGTGCCGCCAGAACTCCAGGGGGTTCCCGTCCGCGTCGAACACGAGGACGATGGGCTTCCTGAACACCGGTTCCGTCTTGGTGCCCACGTTCTTGGCGAAGAGGATGTAGCTGCCGCGGTAGGGGCTTCCGTGCTGGGGGCCAACGCCTATGAGCAGGTCGAGGAGGCCATCGCCGTCCCAGTCGACGAGGTTGAACTTCGTCCTGCCGCGTCCGTCCCCGCCTGCGGGGGTGTAGATGCCGTGCGTCTTGATGGTGGAACCGTCCTCGTAACGGAGTTTTTCGCCGGGGAGGAGTGCGGTGAGGTCGTCACCGCTCGCGCGCCTGTAGAGGGCAACGTCGAGGTCGAGGTCCTGGGTGACGATGTCGGGCAGATCGCCGTCGGTCAGGTGGCCGATGCCGGGCTGCTGTCTCCAGGGGCCGATGAGGGGGGAGCCGTCGGTGATGTGAAGTCGCTGAGGAGGGCCGAGCTCGGGCGTCGTCTTGGTGCCCCAGTTCGGGTACCACTCGAAGAGGCTCACCATGTCGCATACGACGAGATCAAGGAGGCCGTTGCCGTTCCAGTCGGCGAGGACAGGGTTGCTGTAGCCGCCGGTGTCGCCGTCGTAGGGGCTTTGGGAGCCGCCCCAGTACTGTCCGCCGGAGGGGTATGGGGTAGCGAGGCGGCGGATCTCGGTGGTGCCGTAGCGAACGCGTTCGGGCGGGGCGAACCGCAGGGGGTCGGTCGAGAGGGTCTTGTACCAGAAGATGTATCCCTCGATGCTGCCGACGAGGATGTCCTGCATTCTCGTGTCGCGCCAGTCGCCGACCGTGGGAACGGAGAAGTAGCCGCCGTTGACGTGGGGGTTGTGCTGCTTGAGCTTGCGGGGCGTGTCATAGACGGGCCTGCCCTCGGCGTCCTGGCCGCGGCAGCGCGCCCACTCGACGTTCCCGGCGTTGTCACCCGCGAAGATGTCGTATCGCCCGGCTTCGAGGGCGTCTGAGACTCCTATTGCTCCCTGGAAGGTAGCGATGCGGCTGAAGGGCTCGCCGTGGAGCGTGAAAATCTCGGCAGGTTCGCCCCATTCGGGGTCGTCGCCTACCGAGAGGATGGGTACGTGGTTGATGTGGCCGTAGTAGTTGAGCAGCAGGAGGCCGGCCGTCGGGTCGTCGGAGGTGACCTCGCTGATGTGGAAAGTGTGCCGGGGCACTTCGACATCGACCTTGCCCGCGTAGGTGAACTCGATATCGCCGCCGCTGCTCGTGTTGCGATAGAGGTGCAGGGAACCCGTGCCGAACTCGGAGAACCACTTGCCGTCCTTGTCGTAGCGGTCGCGCTGGTCCTCGGGAACGATGCCTTCCGGGCTCTTGGCCCACATGACTCCATCCTCGGTCTCGAGCACGACGAGATCGACCACACCGTCGCCGTTCCAGTCGAGGGCGGCCGTCGCTCCCCTGCCGAAACCGGCGTCCCCTTCCCGCCCCTTGAGGGTTACGGGCCGTCCTTCGTCGCGGGTCGCGGGAGGGCCGTTCTCTACGGATATGGCCGTGACGGATTTCTGTGAGTATCCGCGTGGGGACAGAATCACTTCGATCTGCCCGTCGCCATCGAAGTCCGCGGCTACGACCACGGCGCCGACGAGGCCTTTGTCCCTTTCGTTACGGTGGAGGGACCGCGACACCTCACCCCACTGGAGGCCGCGGTCGACGATGGGGGTCCCGTCAGCGATCTCTCCGATGAACTTGTAGCTGTAGATATCGCCGTTGCCGCCGGTGACAACGACTTCGGGCTCGCCGTCGGCGTCCCAGTCCAGGACTCTCACGGCGGAGCCTCCCGCAAAGAGGTCGCCGATGACGTTTTCATCGCCAAGTACGAGGGGTGACCCGTCTCCAGCGTTGCCAGCCTGTATGGGGCGAGGGAAGGTTGTCATGAGTTTGCTCCTATTGCAACGCTATGGGCGGCTGGTTTCTATGAAAGAGTCGGGCAGAAACGAGATCAGTTCGTCCTGTTTGGGGAGTCGTCGCGGAATTCCACGAACTCGTGGACCTTCTTTGCACCGAAGGTCGGGAGTTCACCGACCATAGACTGGATTCTTTCGTCGTCGCTGGCGAGCCAACCGGGATCAGGGTCGAATATCGTGCCCGCATAGTGGCGCAGAGAGGCGATATGGTTGTCGGTCTGCGGTCGGGCGGCGAATTTGAGGGCGATGTAACGTCGGCCCGCCCAGCCGTTGAAGATGGCATGCCAGATGCTCTGGTTGAAGAAGATGGCGTCGCCGGGGTTTGACTCCAGCGAGACCCCCGGCATGTTCGGACCCGGCACTTCGAACGGGCGAACGGGCAGCCCCCGGCGCTGGTGCCTGGCTTCGGGCTCGATCTCGGCGTGAAGGGGCATCCGGTGGGAGCCGGGAATGACGCGCAGGCAACCGTTTTCCTCAGTGATGGGATCCAGGTAGAGGTTGATCTTGAGGCGGGTGTACGAGACCTCGTCGTGGTCGCCGGGGCGGTCGGGGTGCCAGGGGTGCTCGGAGTTTACCGTGACGTTGCCTTCGGAGCCCGCCCAGATGAAACCGGGACCGAGAATGCTCTCGGCGGCCTCGAAGATGCGATCGTCGGTGACTATCTTCGTGAGCGCGGCGTCCCGCTCGACGAACCTGCCTTCGGCCTGGCCCTGCTCGGGATCGAGGGGCTTGCCGTCGCGGAGCTTGAGCCACAGGCTGTCCGCGGTGGACCTTATGTGCGCCACTTCATCGGTGGAGAATAGCTGGGGGATGAACAGGAATCCGAACGCTTTGAAGTGTGCGACCTGACCTGGTGAGAGCAAGTGGCGTACCTCCGGCAAGGAGTCTGGATTAGCGCCGCTTATGGTACGTCGGTCGGTCGGACATGGCAATAGTGGGAGACAAAAAACAGGCCCGCCGAACCGGGCGGGCCTGCTACTTTAGGCTATGTGCCTAGTCCTGTCCGCTTAGCTTCTACCAAAGGGTCTTCGTGCACTTATCGTACGGGCTACCGCCTTGGATGAAGGCCCAGCTGCCGCAGTACTTCGAACGATTGCCAGGATTATGGAAGTTGTCCAGGCCATCCTCGAAGAATCGCGCCCAGGCCGTGAAGCCGTTGTGGTCGCGCTCGTGCGTGATCGGCTTGTTGCGGAAGTTGTTCCTCGTGATGAGGACGCCGCGGAACACGCCGGAGTAGGCGCAGCAGTTCAGGCCCCAAAGCTGGTCGGCGTTGGTGGCGAACATCTCCTTGCCCATCTCAACTCTCTTCGGGTCGAGGTTGCTTACGCCCAAGCCACTGATCCAGAGCTGGGACTGTCGCATCAGGCGTCCGCCGGCGTCCGCCGGGAATTCGTTCGGTCCCGCCAGCGGGAGCCAGCCGGGATCGCCGCCGGTGGGGGCCATGCCCTCTTCACCGCGTGAGGCATACCACTTGCCGATCTCGCCGGCAAGGTCGCCGCGGGTCAGGGGAGCAAGGCTCGTCCACTGCACCATCCAGGGGTTGTACTGGTAGGCGGAGTAGTCGCGGGAGATGCCCGTCGTCTGGAGGCTGTCACGCGTCGTCTGGCGGACCGCCGCGATGTTGGTCTTGATGCCTACGCTCTCCCAGGCAGACTTGAGGATCTCAGCGGCCTGTGAGACAGCAGGGTTGGGGCTCGGTCCGACCGTGATTTGCATCTCGACCGTGCCTGACCCGTCCTTGTGCATGCGGAACCCCTCTTCATCCTTTGCACTCAGGCCAAGCGAGTCGAGCATCGAGTTGGCCTTGCCGAGGTCCTGCTCCATGTGGAGCATGCGGTACTCGTCGCCAGGGTAGTAGGGGTTGTTCGGTCGCGGAACGCGGTTCTGCACCACGCCGACGCCCGAGAGCACTAGGTCGTTCAGCACTTCCTTGTCGACGGTGTGCGACAGGGCGATGCGGAAGTCCTGCGTTCGAATGAGCTCGCCGATGCGCGGGTCATCATTGTAGGTCTGCTGCATCGTCGTCGTCAGGTCGGCGCCGCCGCTGCTCGGCCAGTGGTAGATCGAGTAGTCGCCGCGCTCCATGTTCTCGATATAGAGCGGAAGCTCGCCGGGGATGAAGGATGACGTTCGTCCGTCTTCCTCACCGGCCATTGCGCGGAACTTGATGACGTCCTGGCTCTCCTGCTTGGTCATCACAGCGCCGTCGGTGTAGGGAATCTGGTTGCCCTCGGGGTCTACGAACCAGTGGTACTGGTTCTTCATGAACAGGCCCTGAGAGTCGGTCTCCTCTACGTTGCAGTACGGAGCGGCGCAGGGGTTGCTGTCGATGTTCTGCCAGAAAGCCAACTCGCCCTTGAGCATGTCCTGGAAGTCGGCGTAGTTTCCGTCCGAGATGAGCTTGTCAACGGCTGCCTGTCCCGCGTACTGCGGGTAGAGGTACTTCATTCTCGGATGCCAGACCATGCATACACGGCCGGGCGAACACAGCGTGCTCGGCGTCGAGCGGGACTCCATGATCGTAAAGATCGGAGTTTCGTACTGCAGGGTCCATGTCAGGTCGTCGACGACCGAGAACTTGGGCGGGTTGCCCGTTACCGGGTCGCTGGCCCACAACGGCAGCGGTCCGCCAAAGAGGGCGGGGTTGAGGTTGACTTCCCAACCGAACTCGACAGATTCCATGTCGAGCGGGTAGCCGTCGCTCCACTTGAGGCCCTCGCGCATCGTGAACGTCCAGAGCGTTCCGTCATCGCTGACTTCCCAGCCCTTGCCGATCCACGGGAACCAAATCAGGCCGCCGAGAGAGTCGCGGCGGTTCCAGCTGGCGAGAATCCACTCACCGATGTAGGAGTGGGGCTGCGTCTGCTGGTAGAATCCGCCGTACTCGCCGATGCCGTCCGGCCCGGCGATCACTTCCACGTCCTCAGGAACGGGGAGCCGCTCCATCAGCGGAGGAATCTCGCCAGCCTTCACGAGCTGTGCCGAGTGCGGGGACTCGAAGAACTGTGTCGGACGCGGGCCGTCATAGGCCTGGAATACCCAGACCTCGCCCGGTACCTGCTGCTTGGCAGGCTTCCATGCATGCGGGCTTCGGAGCGGGCAGTCGGTGACTACGTCGCCCAAAATCACGCACGTTGCGGGCACCATTGCCATTGGCTCGGACTCCATAGCCGGTGACGGAGCCGGAGCCGGAGCAGCCGCTGCTGCGGGTGCCGGGGCAGGCGCCTGAGTCACAGGCGCCGCTGCGGGCGCAGGTGCGGGCGCAGGTGCAGGAGCGGGCCCAGCTGCTGGTGCAGGTCCAGCTGCTGGTGCAGGAGCGGGCGCAGGAGCAGCGGTGGTTCCGGTGTCATCGTCATCGCTGCTACACGCGACCAGCGCTAACGCCAGTACAAGACCGGCGACTAATGAGAATATAAACCTACGGTTTGGCATTCGATTACCTCCTCTTCATTAAAGCCAAAACTTGTCGAATCGACCCTTTCCAAGTGATTCCGAGCGACTCTAGCATAGTGATTGAGCGGCTGTCAATGCGTAGGAACGCAAGGTAGAGGCAAAATAGAACAGGCCCGCCGGGATCCGACGGGCCTGCTACTTTAGGCTATGTGCCTAGTCTTGTCCGCTCAGCTTCTACCAAAGGGTCTTCGTGCACTTGTCGTAGGGACTGCCGCCCTGGACGAACGCCCAACTGCCGCAGTACTTGGACCGGTTGCCCGGATGGTGGAAGTTGTCCAAACCGTCCTCGAAGAAGCGCGCCCAGGCCGTGAAGCCGTTGTGGTCGCGTTCGTGCGTGATCGGCTTATTGCGGAAGTTGTTCCTGGTGATGTAGACACCGCGGAACACGCCGGAGTAGGCGCAGCAGTTCAGGCCCCAGAGCTGGTCGGCGTTGGTGGAGAACATCTCCTTGCCCATCTCGATTCGCCGCGGGTCGAGGTTGCTGACGCCGAGGCCTTCGATCCACATCTGCGACTGTCGCATCAGCAGTCCGCCAGCATCAGCGGGGAACTCGCCTGCTCCTGCCAGCGGGAGCCAGTCGGGGTCGCCGCCGGAGGGGGCCATGCCCTCTTCACCGCGTGAGGCGTACCACTTGCCGATCTCGCCGGCAAGGTCGCCGCGGGTCAAAGGCGCGAGGCTCGTCCACTGGACGGTCCAGGGGTTGTACTGGTATGCGGAGTAGTCGCGGGCGATCCCTGTGGTATGGATACTGTCCCGAGTCTCCTGCTTGACCGACGCGATGTTCGTCTTGATGCCGACACCCTCCCAAGCAGCCTTGAGAATCTCGGCGGCCTGCGAGACTGCAGGGTTGGGGTTCGTGCCGACCGTAATCTGCATCTCGATCGTGCCGGAACCGTCCTTGTGCAGCCTGAAGCCGTCAGCGTCTTTTGCATTCAGCCCCAGACCGTCGAGCATCTGGTTGGCCTTGTTGATGTCCTTCTCCATGTGGAGCATACGGAACTCGTCGCCCGGGTAGTACGGGTTGTTCGGTCGCGGGACTCGGTTCTGCACCACGCCGACACCCGAGAGGACGAGGTCGTTCAGCACTTCCTTGTCCACCGTGTGCGACAGGGCGATGCGGTAGTCCTGCGTTCGGATGAGCTCGCCGATGCGCGGGTCATCGTTGTAGGTCTGCTGCATCGTCGTGGTCAGATCGGCGCCGCCGCTGCTCGGCCAGTGGTAGATCGAGAAGTCGCCGCGCTCCATGTTCTCGATGTAGAGCGGAAGCTCGCCGGGGATGAACGATGACGTTCGTCCGTCTTCCTCACCGGACATGGCGCGGAACTTGATGACGTCCTGGCTTTCCAACTTGTCCATGATCGCGCCGTCGTTGTAGGGGATCTGGTTGCCCTCGGGGTCGACGAACCAGTGGAACTGGTTCTTCAGGAACGAGGTCTGCGAATCACTATGTGCGACGGTGCAATACGGTGCAGCGCACCCAGGATGCGCCAATCCCGGAGGGTTGGGCCAGAAGTCAAACTTAGACTTCAAGAATGTCTTGAGGTCGGGATGACCGCCTTCCGCCATGAGCTTGTCGATAGCCGCCTGCCCGGCATATTGGGGGTAGAACTCTTTCAGAGCCGGGTGCCATACTATGCACACGGAGCCAGGGGTACAGTAGTTGCTTGGAGTGGACCGTGCTTCCATGATCGTGAAGATCGGAGTGTCGTAGGTGAGCGTCCACGTGACGTCGTCCACCACATTAAACTTGGGCGGATTCTGCGTCACAGGGTCGCTGTACTCCAGGGGGAGCGGGCCGCCGAAGAGGGCCGGGGTAAGATTCACTTCCCACGCGAACTCCACGGACTCCATGTCGAGTGGGTGACCGTCAAACCACTTGAGGCCGCGCCGGTTCGTGAAGGTCCAGACGGTGCCGTCGTCGCTGACTTCCCAGCCCTTGCCGATCCAGGGGAACCACTTCAGACCACCGAGCGAGTCACGCCGGTTCCAGCTGGCGAGGATCCACTCGCCGACGTAGTGGTGGGGCTGGATCTGGCGATAGAACCCACCGTATTCGCCGATGCCGTCCGGCCCGGCGATGACCGCTACGTCCTCAGGAACGGGGAGCCGCTCCATCAGAGGAGGAATCTCGCCAGCCTTCACGAGCTGTGCCGAGTGCGGAGACTCGAAGAACTGCGTCGGCCGGGGCCCGTCGTAGTCCTGGAACACCCAGACCTCGCCAGGAACCTGCTGCTTGACGGGCTTCCACTGGTGCGGGCTTCGGAGCGGGCAGTCAGTGACTACGTCGCCAAAGATCACACAGGTTGCCGGTATCGATGGCCCTGCTTCAGGCGCAGGGGCCGGAGCAGGTCTTGCTGCAGGCGCGGGCGCGGCTGCAGGCGCGGGCGCCGGAGCCTGGGTCACCGGAGCGGCTGCAGGCGCGGGTGCAGGCGCGGGCGCCGGTGCGGGCCCAGCCGGGGCCGGTGCTGGTCCAGCCGGGGCCGGTGCTGCAGGCGCGGGTGCAGCGGTATCCGTGTCATCGCCGCTGCTACATGCGACAAGCGCCAACGCCAGTGCAAGACCGGCAACTATTGAGAACATAAACTTTCGGTTCACCATTCGTAACCTCCTCATTGCTCAAAAAGGCCAATCCTTCACTAAACTCAGATCTCCAAAATCGCTACCGACGGACTCTATCGCAGCATTTGCAAGGCGGTCAACGCGCCACAGCTTCAATCAAGCGCATGTCAAATACCAGCCGACGGACGATTCTGCGAGTCCTCCTCATGATTTCCGCACTCCGTTCCTTTTCCAACCGGGCAATCCGGGGGAGCCTCTCTCTGAAACCCCGTCGGTGAATTCTACGAGCGCGGTGAGCAGACGGATTTCGGGGCGCCTTGGGCAAGTGAAGGCTTGTCAGGTACTTCCGAAGGTAGGGTGAGCGGGGCCTTTTGAATCGGTATCCGTCCACTCCGACGTGAATTCATATGACCAAGCTCGTCGTCGACTTAGCGTCGTTGGAAAGTTCTTTAATTAATAGGTAGTGGTATTATACGCTTTGGTCGTCGGCACCGACTCGGATCTTGCGAGAGTCACTTGGAAAGGAGGCAGCCATGCTGCGAGGCGCGCTCTATTCCAGCGATGGGCAAGACTTGAAGGTCTCAGTAGAAAGAACCGAGGTACTGCTCAAGTCGGACGAGATACTGAACTTCCCCCGCATCATCGAGCTCGAAGGAGACCGTCTGGTACTCGCCTACGGCAAAGGCAGACACAAGGGTGTCGAGACGCGCCCGGTGGCGGTCTCCGAAGATTTTGGACGGACATGGACGGATTCCCCTCCCGGCTTCCCCATGGCCGATAACGTTGAGACGTCGGGGATCCTGGGTTATATGAGGGACGACACGATTGCATACATCGACGTGTTTCCCGTGAACGCGGGTTGGTCGCAGGCCAAAGGCCCGTATCACCAGGTAGCGAAAGTAGAGGACCCCACATTCAGACTCCGCCGGTTCTCCGGGATGGGGAAGTTGTTGGCGGACGATACTTTCAAGGTCAACGGGATACCCTGGGACTTGGCCTCCTACGAGCTGTACGGGACTCTGTTGACCTTGGAGAACGGCGATCTGCTAACCGCGTTCGGGGGTCAGGTGGGCGCAGCCTCCGCAACGCACAAGAGCTTCATCGTGCGGTCCAAAGACGGCGGAGAGAGCTTCGAATTCGTAACGGCCTTCGGCTACGAGGCGGAAAACGAAGACGGTGGCGATCAGGTGTACGCCGAGGCCGATCTGGAGGTCCTGGCCAATGGGGATATCCTCTGCATGATGAGAACGGGTTCTCACACTCCCATGCACCAGTCCAGATCTACGGACGGGGGCCTGACGTGGAGCGAGCCCGTATCCGTTGGGTGGCCGGGGGTAAAACCACATCTTCGGCTCCTGAGCAACGGCGTCCTGGCGTGCAGTTCGGGACGGGGCGTTTATGGACATCCCCAGGTCACGCACGTCATGTTCAGCATCGATGGGACAGGAGAGAAGTGGGAGTACCCCTTTTCCTTCCATACGGGGCCGGGCTGCTCCTACACGTCGAACATGGAGCGAGACGGCAAGCTCTATGTCGCCTACTCTCACTCGTCCTTCACGGAGCCGTCGAGCGTCTATGAGCTTCCTTATCACTCCATCAAGTGGGTTGTGATCGACGCCGCATTATCCAATTCCCCATAGGCGAGGAGGCCAACATGAGAAGACAACGCACGATGTACCTCGACGACGCCCGTCACTACTACCTGTACGTCTTCGAGCCGCCGATGACGATGGAAGAGGCCTGGACTCCGATCGACCAAGTCTCGGGAACGGGCGTTGACACGTTCGTGTACGGCGTGGCCTGCGGGGGACTGTTCTATCCGACCAAGGTCGGCAATCAGTTCGGTGCGGTGGAAGGCACGGCAAGCGGGCCGTATTCAAATGCGATGTTCAGGAGTCCCTTCGATGGAGCGTCTACCTGGAGGGCGTGGGAGAACATGAAGGGTCTGATGGAACGGGGACTGGACCCGCTGAAGGTACTGGTCGACCGGGCTCACGAGAAGGACATGGAATTCATCGCCAGCCTTCGAATAGGCGCCCTCGACACGACGGAGCCCGCCCACATGGGGACGCAAGGTGGAGGGATGCTCGCCCACCCTGAAGTTAGAGACCTCAACTTCTCGATTGCCGAGGAACTGGTCACCGAGTACGACATCGACGGAATCGAGCTGGACTTCTCCTCGCCCCCAGCCTCATGGGACGTCTTTCGTCGCGAGGAGGCGCGGGAGAACATCCCACTGCTCACCGAGCTCGTCGAGAAGACCGCCTCGATGGTGCGCAGCAAGCGGCAAGGTCGACTTGCAGTTGGCGCAAAGGTCTTTCCTACGGAGGAGATGAACCTCGACCGCGGAATTGACGTTCGGTCATGGCTCAACCAAGGGCTGCTGGATTACGTGACTCCGGCGGTCTTCTACTACCCCTTGGATCTCGACCCCGATCTGCCATTGGACTGGATCGTGGAGGCCGCGCACGCCAACGACGTGTCGGTATACCCACCGCTGGCCCCATACATCAACGCCTGGACCGGGTCTCGCACGAAAGAGTTCGCGACGGCGAGCATGTACCGGGCCGCGGCGGCCAACTATCTCGACCGTGGGGCCGACGGTCTCCTCACCTGTTTTCTCCCCTGGCCGCTGGGCGACGAGCAGCGCGCTATGCTGACGGAGCTTGGCGATCACGAATCGCTCGGAAGAGGGGACAAGCACTACATCCTGCGTAGACGAGACGAAAGCGCGGACGAGGTTGGCTGCGAGCACGCGGGGCTTCCGCTTGAGGTCCCTCTTGGGCATCCGGGAGAACTGTACGAGGTCCCGTTCCACATCTCTGACGATATCGAACGAGAGGCGCGCCGCATACGTCGTATCGCGCTCAAGCTCGTGGTCGGAGAGCTCGTGACCGCAGACCGGGTGACTATCCTTCTCAACGGAGAATCGCTTGACGGCGAAAGGTGCATGAGGAGTCCTCGGCCGGGGGTGAGTCCCTACAGCGCGCAATTGCTGGAGTTCGACCTCGCTGAGGCGCGGCCACGCACGGGGCACAACGTTTTGGCAGTCTCACTGGACGAGAGGCCCTCGGGGCTGAATGCCGGCATCACTGTCGAGAGCGTCGAGGTCGTCATCGAGTATGGCAGGTATCCGTCCGCACTGAGTCCGCCGCCCAAGGAATAGAAGACTCTCGACGGCATTGGCAGGATGAGTTGAAGCGACAGCCGTGTGTCGATACCGTTCTTGTGCGTCCCCTCTCGCGATGGTAATCGTCAGAGAAGTCAGAATATTGTCTTGAACAACTACGGTTATCCACAATTTCAAATTGACATCCGCCGAAAAGACCACTAGTATGTCGGCCACACGTGGAATAGGCTTGGAAGCCCGATAAGAGCCTCATTGAGGGGCCCCGATTTTTAAGAAGGAGGTCGGCCACAGTATCGTTCGCAGCCCAATGTAGTCGAAGTTAATCGATCGTCGGCAGCCGCAGAGTTAGCTCCATCGTGGAGACAGAGGAGGAGGACCGATGATGAAAATGATTTCGAAGGCTAGGTACCCGTTAGTACTGGTAATTGGAGTGCTACTCGCATTTATTTTGGTATCCTGCGGCGCGGACGATGAAGACGAGCCAGCGGCAGCACCCGCTCCCGCTCCGGCCCCCGCGCCAGCAGCTGCCCCAGCGGCGGCGCCGGCTCCCGCACCGGCTCCGGCACCCGCACCGGCGGCGCCCGCCCAGGCACCCTCGATGATTAAGCCCGCGCCGGCTCCTCCGCCCCCGCCGCCACCGGCGGCGCGGCCGATCATCCCGGCTACCTGTTATATCAAGGGAGAGCAGGTGACCTCGTGTCCGGAGGCCAGCCCTCACACGTGGATTGCTCCGACCATACCGCCGGGAGACTTCGCGGTCTGGCAATACGAGGGAGTTCGCCCCACCAAGTTCTACGAGTCGCCTATGTCGGCCGAACTCGTAAAAGCGGGAAAGCTTCCTCCTCTGGATGAGCGTGTGCCCATTCCTGAGGACCGCATGTACTCGGCTCCCCACGATGAGATTGGCGTCTACGGCGGTGTCGGGCGGCAGACGATGCACTTCGTCTTCATGGGCGAGCTGGCTCTGTCCAACTTCGGCGAGCGCGAAGCGGACGGCTTCATTTGGCACCCCTTCGTTGGCAAGAGCTGGCAATTCGAAGATGACGGGCGCCTTCTTGTCTTCACGATGCGTGACGGCCTGAAGTGGTCGGATGGCGAGGACTTCGATATGGAGGACGTGGAGTTCGCCTGGACCGACCTCAAGCAGCCGCCGTACATGGGGACTTTCCCGGTCAGGTACCGGGACCCGGTTACCGGAAACGACGTGAAGTGGAGCAAGATCGACGATCTCAACTTCGCGCTGAGGTTCGACTCCCCCGTATACAACATCATGGAGTCCCGGATGAACAGGGGACCCGACTGCTGGATCAATCAAATGTGCTGGTACTCCCCGAAGCACTTCCTGACGCAGTTCATGCCGGAGTACGCGGGACAAGCGAAGATCGACCAGATGATGAAGGAGATGGACTTCGCGGAGTTCAACGATTTCTGGAACCAGAACACGTACTCCTACTTTAATGCGGACTCTCCCTGCGCCCGCGCGTGGTGTCTTGAGGTGTACGACTCCAGTTCCACAGGCATCATAACCCGCAACCACTACTTCTGGGGCTTCGACCCCGAGGGGAACCAGCTACCGTACCTCGACGGCGTCCAGCAGTTCCGAATGGAGAGCCGGCCGGTGGCCGTCTTCCGCTGGTTTGCGGGCGAGCACGACATTCCTGCAACCGCAGCCGGCTCCCTTGATGAGGTGCCTTCCTATATCCAGAACATGGAGGCGGGCGACTACAGCGTGTACCGCTGGCCCGCCATGGCAGGGAACGACTCAGGGCTGGGTCTCGCCGCCACGTGGAACGAGGACCCGTTCCTAGGCGAATTGTTTCGTACAAAGGACTTCCGGATTGCGTTGGCCCTGGCCTTCGATCGCGATGAGATCAACGAAGTCGCCTTCAACGGGTTTGGTGTTCCGCAGATGTGGGCTCCCCGACCCGACAATCCCTTCTACCCGGGTGACGACATAAGGGACCTCTACGTCGAACGGGACCTCGCCAAGGCCAACCAGATGCTGGACGCACTCGGGCTCGACCAAAGGGACGACGAGGGGTTCAGGCTCAGGCCCGACGGCCAGCGGTTCAAGATGGAGATGAACTTCAACTGGTCTCTGTTGGATAAACAGATGGAAGTGTGGGTCACACAGCTCAGGGACGTCGGCATCGAGTTGAAGTGGAATAACGTGCCAAACCGCGTTCGCCAAGGCGAGCACTACATGGGCTTAGCGAGTGCGGGCTACGAGTACAATCCGTGGATACTCGACAACACGACAGTCGCGCCACTCGGCCAAAACTTCGTACAGGCGCCGATGATTGGCATCTGGTACCTGTCGAAGGGCAAGGAGGGTATGCCCCCCGGACCGGACCCGTCGTTCCTGCCGCTGGCGCCCGCGGAGAACTTCCCGGCCGACCCGTCGGGGAAACTGAAGCACCTTACCGATATATGGCTCGAAGGCCGGCAGCACCCGCAGTTCTCGCCCGAACGAGCCGAGTACGGCAAGGAGATCTATCGTACCCACACGGAGGAAATGATCACCAACGGCATGGTGGGGTTCAGCGGATTCTTCAGGGGAGTTGCCGTCAAGCGGAACAACATGCGGAACGTCCCCAAGACCCACGTCCTCGACCACTTCGGCTACATGAGTTGGAACTACTACTTCGAGGACGGAAAGGACAACATGAACAACCCCGGCAACCGCTCCCAGAAGTACAGGAGCGTGAGCTTCCTGGATCCCGACTACTTCGACGCCCAGTAGCCGGTTCGAGGAGCTAAGCCAGGCGAACGGAAGGCCCCCCCCGCACAACCGGGGGCGGTTTTTATGGCGCCCTACAGATGTGTAAGGGAAAAGAACGGGGGG
>VXLM01000047.1:0-15913 GCA_009841605.1 Dehalococcoidia bacterium | reverse complement strand
CCCCCCCCCCCCCCCCCCCCCCCCCCCCCCCCCCCCCCCCCCCGCCCCCCCCCGGAGATCACCGTATTACGGTGTGGAGACACTTTCCCCCATGCAAGTAGGCCATGATGCAGTTGCCGCTGTGCCTGATCCATGAGCCTTGTGCATATCCGCGCAACTGTATATAGTGCGCGTTATCGGTCGCATCGTGCGTCGTAGAGTGCGGTATCGGATTGCAGTTCGGCTAACCGGTTCGGATTGAGTGTCCAGAAAGGATAGGTACCCATGCGAAAACGTAACACGATCGGAATTATTGCAGTTCTCCTGATACTGACCTTAGGGCTGTTCGCGTGCGGAGCAGATGACGATGACGACACGGATACGGCTGCGCCCGCTCCGGCTCCCGCCCCAGCTCCTGCTCCTGCGGCGGCGCCCGCTCCGGCACCGGCGCCGGCCCCGGCGCCTGCGCCTGCCGCGGCTCCCTCGATCATCCAGCAGGCCCCGGCCGCCCCAGCCCCGCCTCCGCCACCCGCGGCGGCTCCGGTGGTGAGGCCGAACATACCTGCAACCTGCTACATCGAAGGCCGACAGGTGAGTTCGTGCCCCGAGGCGAGCCCTCACAAGTGGGAGCCCCCGGCAGTCACTCCGGGTGAATTCCCCATCTGGCACTACACGGGCCCAATGCCCACGAAGTTCTTCGAGTCTCCGATGTCGGCTGAGCTGGTCAAGCAGGGTGTTTTAGAACCGCTGGAAGACCGGGTCCCCGTGCCGGAAGACCGGATGTATTCCCAGCCGCCCGACCAGATCGGCGTGTATGGCGGAATAAGCCGTCTGAGCACGACGTTTACCTTCCTGTCCGAGCAGGCGCTGTCCAACTTCGGCGAGCGTGAGGCGGACGGCTTTACGTGGCGTCCCTTCGTCGGCAAGGACTGGGGATGGAGCGATGACGGCAGGACCCTTACGTTCCAAATACGGGAGGGCCTCCGATGGTCGGACGGCGTTCCGTTTACGATGGACGACGTGGAGTGGGCATGGACCGCGCTCAAAGAGCCGCGATACCAGACCAGCGTCCCCGTCAGATGGCGGGACCCCGTCACCGACAACCCCGTCCGTTGGGACAAGGTGGACGACCTCAACTTCACCCTGACGTTCGACTCTCCGGTGTACAACATCATGGAGTCGCGGCTGAACAGGGGTTCAATCTGCACGGTTAACGGATTCTGCTGGTTCACCCCGAAGCACTACGTCTCGCAGTTCATGCCGGAGATCGTGGGACAGGCCAAGGTCGATCAGATGATGGCTGCGGACAATCACGAGGGCTTTGTGGCGTGGTGGCGATATCGCACATACGACATGTCTCGCGCGGATATACCGTGCGCGAGAATCATGTGCGTAGGCGGAGTCGGCGATGAGAACGCCCAGGGCAAGGAGATCGGCAAGCTGACTCGCAACCACTACTCGTGGGCATTCGACCCCGAGGGCAACCAGCTTCCCTATGTCGACGGCGTGTGGATGTACCAGAACGAGAGCAACGAGGTCGCGGTCTTCCGCAAGATGTCGGGCGAGAACGACCAGCCAATCACGTACAACAACAACCTGGGCGACGTGCCGCTCTACATCAACAGCATGGAGAGGGGCGATTACAGCGTCTACCGGTGGCCGTCGTTCGGCGGCAACGACCGCGGTCTCGGCATCCAGCAGACATGGAACGAGGACCCCTACCTCGGCCAGCTGAACCGCACCCACGAGTTCCGACAGGCCATTTCGTACGCGATTGACCGCGTCGCCATCAACGATACGGTGTTCCTCGGCCTTGGCGCCGTACAGAACTTCGTGCCGCGTCCCGACAACCCATGGTACCCGGGCGACGAGGTCCGCGCCCTCCACACGCGACAGAGCGAGGCGGAGGCGAATCGCCTGTTGGACGGCCTGGGACTGTCGACGAGGGACGACGAGGGTTTCAGGCTGAGGCCGGACGGTGACCGGCTCACGCTCCTGTTCACAGGCAATACCGGTAATTCGTCCTACATCCAGACTCTGGAGCTGATGAAACAACATTTGGAAGAGGTCGGGATCGAATTTGGCATCAGGGACGGGCGAAACACCGCCCGGGCGGGCGAGCAGTACCTCTCGTTCACGGCCTCGTCCTACAACTATAACCCCTGGATGCTCGAGGGAGGCGAACTCTCGCCGTTGATGCGTTCCCACTCGGTTGGACAACTGATTGGGGCGTGGTACGAAACGTCCGGCAGCGAGGGCATGGCGCCCGGTCCTGATCCTAGCTACCTGCCCCTGGCTCCTCCCGAGAATTTCGCGGCGGACCCGTCCGGGAAACTCCAGGAGAACGCCCAGCTTTGGCTCGATGGGCGACAGCACCCGCAGTTCTCTCCCGGGCGAGCAGAGGCAGGCAAAATGATCTACCGGAACGTGGCCGATCAGATATGGAACGTCCCAACCGTGGCTTTCTCGGGCGTCTCGCGTGGCATCGTGTTCAAGCGGAACAACATGCGAAACGTTCCCAAGACCCACATCCGCGACATCTTCGGATTCGCGGGCTGGAACTACTCGTTCGAGGACGGTCAGGACAACCTCAACCATCCGGGCAACCGCTCGAACCTGTACCGCAGCGTGAGCTTCCTCGATCCCGACTTCTTCTTCGACGACAGGAAGTAGTCGGTTTTAAGGAGTCGGCCAGGCAAAGGGAAGGCCCCACTCGTGTGAGTGGGGCCTTTTCATTTTCATCCCGATATCTCCGCTGCCTGACAGGGGTAGGTTTTCAACCCTCACCCCGGCCCCCATAACGAGTACGGGGCAGGCTCTCTCCCACGACGGGAGAGGGGGTACGAAAGCCCCCCTACTCCGACGTTATCTCGTGGGGGCCGAGCTCGTCGTCTACGAGGCTGCGGTGGTAGTTCCTGCCCATGAGGTAGCGTATGTCGAGTTCTACGTCCCGGACGAGGGTCTGTTCGAGCGGGAGCTTGTCTACCACGTCGTGGGTGATTTCGAGGGTGTTGTCGCCTTGGGCGGGCCAGTACTCCTTGTCGAGGTCGTAAATGAACCAGTAGCCGGAGCCTACTCGGTACCTCGGCGCGCTCATGCGGTAGAGGGCGTTAATCTTCCTGAGGGAAGAGTCCGGCAGGGTCTTGCCGTTCAGCTTGAAGCTGATCTCGTCGATCTCGGTCATGCCCATGATGCGGACGCGGAGGAGCACCTTGTGGATGCGCCCCACATCGTCCCACTTCGGCAGGTCGTCGGAGATGATGACGGTGAACTGCTCGGTCTGGCCCTCGTGCAGGTCGCGGGTGAGCTGCATGGACAGGCCGGGCTCGGTATCGGGGTTCTGGTAGCGCTGGGAGATGGTCGGGAGCGAGTAGATCTTGTCCTTCGTCTCCATGACTTCAGGGTACGGGATCTCGCGGAGCTTCTCGTAGAAGTCGGCCTTGTAGGGCCAGTTGCCGAACCAGTGGGCGAGGTAGAGGCCGTCGACGCCCTGCATCCAGTAGTTGGTGGCGGCGGCGCGGACCATCTCGATGGTGCCCTGTCCGACGCGGTCGGTATCGGCGTTGCTCTGGATAGCGGCGAGGACGCGGGTGTCCTTGCCCTCGGTCGCCTCGACCAGCTCGCGGAAGTTGGACATACCCGACAGGAGTTCGGGGCCGGAGAAGTCCTGCGCGATAATCGCGTCGACGAGGCCCTGCTCGATCCAGTCGATGACGTCCATCCCGACGGAGAGGCAGCCCTTGACGCTGGCCGGTATGCGCACGATCAACTCCCGGTCGGAGCCGCTGGCCTTGACGGCCTCGGAGACGCGGCGAATCCAGTTGGTCATGATGGGGATGCCGGCCTCCACTTCGTTCGGGTGGAAGTAGTAGGGCTGGTAGTTCATCTGCAGCTCGAAACCGTCGCAGTCGTAGTTCTGCAGGGTCTCCTCGACGAGGTTGAAGCGCTCGTCCCGTATCTCGTCGTGCTTGAAGTCGGCGCACTGGTAGCCCTTGAAGCTCTCCGGCACGTCTCCGGCAGCGCCGATGTCGAGGTGCTTGTGGGTGAATCGGAAGGTGGAGCCTCGCGTGTCCGTCTCGGGGTCGCCGCTGCCCTGCTGCACGAGCAGGACGGGGTTGAAGGCAAATCCCTTCTCGTGGGCGCGGTCCGCCACAATCTTGAGGGGGTCGTTGCCCGTTTCGATGAGGTGTTTGGCGTTCTGGTGAGCTCGACGGAAGATGATGTGGGCCCAGCGGTCCTGGTTGTCTCCCCAGAGCTCGCCGACCTTCGTGTCGTGGAGGACGGTGCGCCCGTCGCCCATGCAGAAGTTGATGGCCTGAATGGGAGTCCCGATCAGCTCGTCGACTGCCTGCTGGTACTCCGCCACCTGCATGGGGGGCTCGTACATGTAGATGAGCGGATGTCGCCCGTCGTGGTAGAACATCATCGTTGGCTTGGAAGTCATGGGTTCCCTCCTCGGAGTGGTGAATGGGCGCTTATTCTACACAGGTTGACGGGGCGAGTCATCGGAGAACCGTACCCGAATGCAGCGCGGACTGGTATTATATTTGGGCGAAGATGAAGATAACCCTTGAACGCACGGCGTGGATTCTGGCGGTCGCGGGAGCGGTGGTGTTCATCGTGGCGGGCGCGCTGGGTGGCGACACGCTCAGTCGCATCGGGCTGATCGCGGCGCTTACAGGGGTGGCCTGGGCACTCGGCCTTAGGGCGCGAAACCGATCATAGATATAGTGCTAGGAAGGAAAGAGAGGAACGGATGGGATACGCAGAGACGGACTCGGTGGAAGCAGGTATCAAGTTCACGTCGCCCAGCGGCATGGCGGTAGAGACGACGGGCACGACCGTTCTCGTAGACAGCCACGACATGTACGTCCACGAGGTCGAGATCCTCGATGGTGTCGGACAGGGCAACCGGTTCCTGCTGAATCTGGACGTCGCGGAGGAGCAGTAGCCGCGAGGCTACCCCGATCCCTCGTTCCCTTACGGGAGACTTCTCATAGCTTCGCCGACGAAGCGGAGCACCCCTTCGCGCATGAGGCCGTAGTTGTAGAACAGGGCACCCGCCGCCCCTGCATCGGCAGCGGCTCTCGTTCGCTCCACGAGCGGCGCGGCCTCGGTGATGTTGCCGGGGCCCACAGGCACGAATACCTCGCCACCCGGCGCGATCATTTCCAAGTATTGTTGTATAAGCGCTTTTGCGTCTTCCCCAGTGGCGGGCAGCCCGGCCGTGAGCCGGTCGATGTGCTTGTTGATGCGCGGCTCGAGGCCGTTGGTGTCGGTCCGGACGCCGTGGGCGAGGTAGTCGGACTGCACCTTGCCTCCGCCCGCCTTGATGACCTCGGCGACGCGGAGCCAGAGGTCGGTCGTGTGCGCGTTCAGCACGTCGAGGTATTTTCGCAGACGGCCGTCGAAGGCATTGGCTAGCCATTCGGCGTCGGCGGGGAGACTTAGGTCGTCCTCGGTGGGAATCCTCGCGAGCTCGGCACGCAGCCAGATGTCGACCTCTTGCCGGAAGCTGGCCGCGTCCATGCCCGCTTCTTCGGCGTTGCGCATGGAGGCGGGATTGAAGCAGACGCCGAGCAGGAACTGGCAGCGCTCGGTGATGTCGCCCTGAAACTTGTTCTTGAGCATGCCGTGCCGCCACATCTGGCGCTGGAGCGCCTCGACGCGGACGGCGTGGGGCTTGAAGCGGTCCATGATCTCCTGTGTGAAGGCGACGGCGTACTCCTGGGCATCCCTCGATGACGGGCTGATCTGGCCGACGTACGGCGTGCCGAACACGTCGTGCTTGGCGAACTCAGGGTGCTTCTCGGAGAGGTGGTGGTTGAAGAAGTAGACGTTCCACGCGGAGAACACCAGCCCCTTGCGGTCGATGACCTCGACGAGACTCTCAAAGTAGTTGGGTGTGGTCACACTCGGGCTGACGCGGGGCTTGAGGCCGGTGGCCTCGTAGCGAGAAAGCTGCGGCTGGTAGAAGATAGCGCCGTTCTCGCCGAAGCGTATGGGGGACTTTGGGTTGTGCGGAAGGAAGTAGTTGGAGACGTGGTAGCCGGGCGTGAGCTGGATCTCCGTGCAGCCCGTGAGATCGACGATGCGGTCGAGGGCCCGGTCGACGCCCTCGTCGGACAGGTCCCAAGGGTAGGTGTAGAGTGCGCCTGTGAAGCCGTTGTTAGGTAGTGTTGCCATTCTTGAAACCCTCTTCGTTTTCCCGACTAAAGTCGTCATTCCTCCCTACGTTCAGAATATTTCATGAGGGTTCCCACCCTCACCACCTGCAATGAAAATGTGAGCGGAGCGGAGGATGGGCAACCACAAGGGTTGCCCCTACGGGAGGTTGGTCGAAGCCTATTTTCGTAGCAATGACAGAGAACCAAATTGTCAACGCTGCCTAGCGCCCGATCTGGATTCCCGCCTATGGAGACCTTTACATATCCTCCAGATATTGCCTTAGCACGGCGAATTTCACCCCCATCCTAACCTTCCCCCATCAAGGGGGAAGGGATTTTCAGACTCCCATCACAGGTCACGCAAAGGTCTTCCTACGCGGGAATGACGGGAACGCCAATGTGCTCGCTAGTCGGTTCGTGGCTCAGACCTCGATGGGTTGGTCGACGAAGACGGTGTAGGTCTGGGTCTTGGGCTTGTCGGCGTCCTCACTCTTGACGTAGCGGATGGAGCTTTGGCCGAGTAGCCGCCGTGGGAGGACCATGACCCGGATGAATGCCGTGAGTTCGGTCTTGGAGGCCTCGGCGTAGACGGGGTCGGGGCCGGCCTCGAACCAGGCCTCGCCGGGGAGCAGGTGCTTCGTCTTTTCGTCGACGGTCACGTCGAACTCGCCCATGTAGAGGCAGCGGATACCCGGCCCCTGGTGGGTGTGGGTGTAGGCGATGCCGCCGAGCGGGAAGTCGACGCGGTCGCAGCGCATGAGGTATTCGCCGTCATCGTCGACGGGGATGGCCGCGCGGAGCTTGGACAGGCCCCCTTGCCCCCTGGAAGATAGCTCCCACCGCCACAGCCTCGCTCCGCCATCGCCCGCCTGCAGGCTGAGGTTGCCGGAGAAGTGGCGGGCCTCGTTCGGCGAGATGCGTTCCGCGGCACCGTCGGACTGCGCCTCTACCTCGCCTTCGACGACGTAGACGATGCGGTTGGTCGCGGGCAGGGAGACGCGCTCTCCGGCATCCAACGTGTTCTCGATCAGCTCAAGCACGCGAGTCGCCATGCTCGCCTCCGTTTCCAGTGTTCTGAAGAATCGGGCCGAGTCGCACGGAACCACTCCCGCCGAGGAGCGGTTTCGACTTCGCCAGGCGAGGGCGACGCACTAGGTGCCGCAGTTGGGACTGCCGCCTCCCGAACCGCCGTCGGGGATGCACTTGCGGTTGACGAGACTCGTCTTGCCGGACTCGATGGCGGCCTTGACCTTATCGGCACCCTCCGCGGAAACCCAAGAGCCCCAAATGTTCTCGTGGTTCTTGAGGAACTTGATGGCCATGGCCGTAGGCTTTATTCCGATACGGCCTCCTTTGATCGACGCCGAAAGCTCGTCGATCAATTCATCGGTCGGTTTGGCCTTCATCAAGAAGTCGACCACCTCCGGCGCTCGCTCGCTGAGGCCGGAGTGCACGACGATGCGATTGTTGCCGTCGCCATCGCGCACGGAGCCCAAGTCCGTGATCGCCTTGCCGTCGATGTGAGTCGTGTACCAGCCTCCCGACGCGTCCTTGTCCAGCATGAGAAGAACGTCCAACTCGCCATTCTGAAAGGCATCCTGGTACGTCTCGCCCTCAAGCTGGACCAGCTCGACCTGGAAGTCGTAGGCGTAGACGAGGATGTAGCCCAGGAGAGCGTTCGAGAACTGGAGAGGCTTGTCATCCCACTCGGCGAACTTGACCGCGCCCACGGACGGCTCGAACAGTGATGCGAGGTGAACTTCCTCCCGCGCCTCCACGGTCGCCACGGCAGCCTGGGGCTCCAGTGTGGCGAGCGGGGTGAAGGTGGCGACAGGGGCCGCCGCCTGAGCTGACTGCCCACCGCCGGACTGCGTGCCGCTCGATGTCGATGCGGCGGCCGGCGCTTTGGTGGGTGTGGCGCGCTCTCCGACGGGAATCGGGCTGTCCTGGGCCGGACACGCCGTTGCAAACAGGGCGAGTACAATCGCTCCTACAAGTATTGACAGGTTCCTACGGTTGACGATGTTTAGCGCCTTCATGGGTCCTCCCTCCTCATGTCCCCCGAAACAGGGTCTTCAGGCGAGTTATGTTCCATCCCCCGAGGTCTTTTCATCGATATTCTTAATCTGCCAACGTCGGTGTATGCCGAATACTACCACTTGATGACGTTCTCGTCTAACTGAACCGGCAGGCGCCTCGGCCCGATTCAAAGCGTTTGACTCTCATAGTTCCTGATTGTCATTCCACGCCGCTTGCTGAAACCAAGCTTCTCGTAGAATCCCTGAACGTCTTCGTCACAGATCAAGTCGATTGCGTAGATCGTCTTCAGGTTCTCCATCATACGTGTCACCAGTTCAGTGCCGATGCCCTTCCGCTGCCATTCGGGCAACACCTCGAGATATGGGATGTAGGCACAGGAAACGCCGTCTGTGATGGCTGTGATGAAGCCAACCACTTTACAACTCTTCGAGAGTGCCAGAACGAGGAGGTCACTCCCTTGGAGGATATTCAAATGTCCCTCAGGAGAAGGACGATTGGGCCACCCGGCAAAGAAGCCCTGAAGATCGCTCGGACTAATTCCATCCGCCGTTTCCTGATAAGTAATTGACATCGTCACGCTCCAGAATCAGCAAGCCAGACGGCTCTACGCCGCCGCGGCAGCATCATAACGTACTGATATCCGGTTAGCTGGACATAGCTCTGGTTCCATCTCCTTTTGGCAACTTACCCAAAACACTCTCGCCTCACCCCCCGTATCGGAGTACGGGGCAGGCTCTACGCCGGAATGACGGGTTGTGAACTGTGTCACAGGCATGGCAAGTAGTCGGAATAAACCGGCATTATGTACCCGTCAATACAACCACGTTGAACCACCAGGCTCGCTGGGTGGATCCCAGTGGCACACCCGACACTCATTTTGATCTCGGCGATAGGACGCAACTGAGGTCTGGACGGGGAGGCGTGAGTACCCGACTATCCCGAATGTTTCCTGTGAATTTGTTGCATGGCGTTGCATTTTGTGGCATTCCCATCGTTATTGTAAAGTTGGGTGGCGTTGCAGAATGATGGCGATGACGTGAGTTGGCGAATAGAGAGCGCCGGTATTTCGAGAAAGTTCTCTTCTATCTGTGCCATTTTCTGCCACTCTGCGCCGTCTCTCGTTATGGTCTGATTGGGCAGTGGACAATTGCCTATGTGTAGTGCGGTACATGCGTTCTTATTTGTCAAATCGGGACTGGATTCCGGCCCCGTATCGCAGTACGGGGCAAGCTCTAGGCCGGAATGACGGGTTGTGAACTGTGTCATAGGTATGGCACATAGTCGGAATGAACTGGCATTTGCTACCCGTCAATACAATCATGTTGAACAATTAGGCCATCCACTCCAACCACCGGCCGTGGAAGTCGACATTCGCCAGCTTCCGGCTCGACCTGTTGCCGCCCCTGATCGAGACCAACTCAAGCGTGGCGTAGTCGTGTCCCCAGCGTCCCTCGCCTGAAAGCAGGTGTACGTCTCTGCCCATCGAGCAGTCATCCAGCATGGAGTCGAATCGGCTTCGGTCCTCCAGCGAGAACTGGTTGAGGGTGTAGTTGTGGAAGATGCAGAGAGTCGATTCCGCGGGTATGCGATCAAGGACACCCGGCAGGGTCTCCAGAGCGTTTCCGGCAAGCAGCGTGGGCGGGTTCTCGATGGCGAGACCTATAGCCGCCTCGAGCTGGGCAGCGCGGCGTTCATGCTCCGGCCATATCAGTGCCCTCAGCCAGAGGGCTGAGTCGGGGTCGGTCAGACGTACCGGATCGAGGTCAAGTCCGATACGGAGCGCCACGGGTGGGAAACGGCTTGAAATCGGTGGACTGCTACTGCCGCGAACGTCGGCCATTATTCGTACCGGAGAAGACGTATCGCCGGCGATGGGGTGACCGACATACTCGTAGGCATAGCTGTCCCAGAGGAGATGCAGTCCCGCGCTCGTGCCTATGTCCACGAGAGACAGTGGGAGGCCCGGATTTTCGTCGGCGATGAGCGAGAAGCCCGGCATCAGATAGGCGCACCTGCCGACCTCGTTGGTCTGCACGAGTCGAGTGGACAGCAGTTTGCGGATGGCGGACTCGTTGGTTAGGCAGAATTCGCGGAAGTGCGGATAGGCGTCGATATTGGGGCGAGGGTCGGGCGTCAGGCTGGGATAGAAGGACGAGAGTGCGCCATCCACGCCACTGAGGAGCAGGTAGTGAACGGCCGCGAAGAGCAGGTTGGGTACGGGACGCCCACGGGCGGAGGAGGCGATTCTGAGCACGTCGATGTCGTCCGAGATGCTCTTGGCCAGAGTCGCGTAGAGTGGCGAACTGCCGATGTAGGTCTCTTCGGAGAATCTTTTGAATACCTGTGCGAGTTTGCTCAATTGGTCGTTGTCTGCCGACACCATGTGGGTGGAACCTCCCCACCTAGGGTAACGGAGCCTGTTCTACGCTTCTATTAATGTTATAGCCTTGCTCCCCCAAACTATTGTGGTCGTCTACACTGGTACATAGTCTCCATAGTTTTGATATTACAAATCACCCTCACCCTAGCCCTCTCCCACGATGGGAGAGGGGATAAATCGCTATCTGTCCGATTTGCTATATTCAAGTTGACCGAGTACTAGAGCCCGCCCAGCGCCGGCATCCCGCATCGAGTCGACGGCGCGTGTTTTCGGACAGCCGTTCACCCGGTCGGTCGCACAGCCGGTCAAGGAGGTCTGTGGCGATCCGTTGGGCGGCGATCTCGTTGCCGCGCCCGGTGACGTGCACGTAGTCGATGTAGAGCGGGGCAGGCGTGTCGGAGAAGAGGTCGTTCAGGTTCAGCACCCAATTGGGGATTTGCGGATCTGAGAGTCTGTCATCGAGGACAGTAGCCATCTCGGCACGGACGGTCATGATGGTCTTGAGGCCGGCGTATTCCATCTCGGAGGCGATCAGGGACTCCTCGGACGGGTCGAGAGGCTTTCCGGTCGACCACAGTCCGGGCTGGAACGCCATCAGAGGAATGAAACCGTAGTCCCGCGCAAGGCTGTCGATAACTAGGGCGTTGAACAGCCAGAGGTCGAGTCCGCGCTCGGCGAGCCAGCGGTAGTTGGGCGTAGTACCGGTGTCCTGGTCGGCGTAGACGATGATGCCGTCACGCTCGAAGGTGTCGCTTTCGACGCGGTCGAGGACGATGCGCGACGCCTTGTAGAATCCGGTGGAGCGCGCGAACCAGCGGATATCGTCGCCCTCGCCGTCCGACTCGAACCGGTCGCGGACGGTGTCGAACGACACGTGAGCGCCGGGGAACTCCGGCCAGAGGGAGACGGCCGCGGCGTCGTTCACGCCGTTGTAGAAGACCACGATGTCGGGTCTGCGACCTGCCTGAAGCTCCCGGATGAGGTAGATGACCTCCTGCGTGGAGACGTAGCCGCGTCTTCCAAGGTTCCTGACGTTTGCGTCGATGCCGAGTTCGCGGTTGAGCAGGGCGGCGAGGTGACTGGGGATGGTCTCGCTATCCGGCGCGCCGACGCCCCAAACGGCGGAGCCGCCGAACATCCAGACTTGGAGCGCGTCTTCGCTCGTGGAATTGCCGACCGTGCGGCGCGATCCGACTATGTCGATGGTCGTGTACTCCCCACGGTACGCTCTGCGCTTCCAGATGGTGTACGGCTCGTATACTGTGCGGTCGCTCTTGCGGACCTCTTCGAGCAGCGCGCGGGGGTTGTATGCGACGCCGTTGTAGGCAGGGAGGCTTGCCCGGAGATCGTCGTCGGCCAGCAGGTGGTCGGCGGGAGGGCCGGAGTAGCGGTCGTCCACGGCCGAGGCTACGCGACCGAGCAGGTCAGCAGCGACGATCACGACGACGCTGAGGCCGACGAGCGCGAGCGCGGTCTTGAGCTTGTGCCTCATGGCTTGCGGCGACCTCCTCTACTGCACGGTGATGACCCCCGTCATGCCGAGCGTCTCGTGCGGCGTACATACCAATTCATATGTTCCCGGCTCGTCGAAGGTGTAAGTCAGGGCCTTCGACTTCCAGGCGTCGACATGGACATCGATTTCAAGGTCGGGGACGGTGAAGGTGTGGAACTCCCCTTCTGAAGTCAGGACGAACGTCACCTGTTGCCCGCGCCCGAAGGTGAACTCGGCGGGGTCGTAGATGTACTCGCCGCTCTTGCCGGGGTCTTCCATGTTCACGTCCACACGCTTGCCGACGATGCGTATCTCCTCCGTGCCTTGTGTGGATGTCCCTCCGCAGGCGGTGAGGAGGATGATGGCAATGCCCAAAAGGAGCGCCCACGATTCAAAAAAGCCGCCTCCGCGTCTCAGGATCAGTGCGATACTTCGTGAACGGTTGGGCAATATCTGTGCTGTCGATTCGAGCGGTTGCTGCAGTCGTAATCGGACTAAAGTTGGGAGCGCCTGCAACTCTATTATAGACTTGTGACATGCAGACCGTTCGCGAGCGGGAGACGTCGGCGACATGACCTCGGACGTAAAGCAGGAACGGAAGACCGTCCTGATCATTGAGGATGAGGACAACCTTCTCGCGCCGCTTACCTACAACCTGGAGCGCGAGGGGTACCGCGTCGTTACGGCGACGGACGGCGGCGAGGGGCTGGAACTGGCGAGGGAGGAGTCGCCCAGCCTGGTCATTCTGGACATCATGCTCCCGACGATGGACGGCATTCAGGTCTGCCGTGTATTACGGAGCGAGAGCGGCGTTCCCATCCTGATGCTCACGGCGAAGGGCGAGGAGCTCGATAAGGTACTTGGGCTGGAGATGGGGGCCGACGACTACATGACCAAGCCGTTCAGCATGAGGGAGCTTCTCGCGCGGGTCAAGGCGATGCTGCGTCGTACCGAGCTGAGTCCCGCGTCGACCGATGGCAACGCGGGCGGGGTCATCACGTCGGGTGATCTGAGCATCGACGTGGAGGCGCGAAAAGTCTCTCTCGGCGGGGTGCCCGTGAAGCTGAAGCCCAAGGAGTTCGAACTATTGACGCTCTTCGCCGGCCATCCCGGCAAGGCGTTCACACGGGACGACATTCTGGACAAGATCTGGGGCGGGAAGGACAACATAGACCGGCGTACGGTGGACGTACACGTGCGCTGGATTCGTCAGAAGCTCGGTGAGGGAGACGGCGCGCCCCGCAGGATCATCACCATTCGAGGTCACGGGTACCGGTTTGAGGGATGAATCAGGGCGCAGGATTCACCGCAGAGGGTGCAGGGATCGCAAAGTGCATAGTGGATTCCCGCCTTCGCGGGAGTGAGAATATTATAAGTTTGTTGTTCAAACTAAAGACAAGTGCGACCTGATTCGATATGAGGAAGAGAACTACGGGAATGTCACCACGCCTTAGTTCACGAGGACTGTTGTGGTGCATTGTGTTTGCCTGCGGCCTCCTGCTGCTGGCTTGGGTGGGCGTCGCGGGATTCCAAAGCGGCGCAGGCCCCGCAAATGTCGCACTTGGCATCGCGGGTGGAGCGGCCGTTGCTGCGTCCGTCATAGTCATTTGGCTTTCGGTACAAAGGTCGTCTCGGTCGATACGGGAAGTGACCGAAGGAATCAGGCGCATCGAGGCCGGGGACTTGGACCACCGGATCAGGACGAACGCAACCGGGGAGACGGGCGACTTGGTGCTCGCCTTCAACCGCATGGCGACCTCTCTCACGAGCATGATGGGCGACCTGTCAGGCGAGCGCGACAAGCTGTCGGCAGTCATGGAGACCATGTCGGACGGGGTAATCGTCGTCGACTCGTCGGGTGACGTGGAGCTCCTCAACGGGGCGGCGGCGACGCTCTTCGGGGTCGATCCGGGAGTAGACCCGGAAACGCCGCTTTCGGTCGGTCACGACCACGAGCTCCGCCAGCTTGTCGCCGCGTGTCGCGTTGCCGGGGAGCCGCAGTACGCCGAGATCATACTGACGGCGGGACGCCGAACGGTCGACGCAGTCGCAACTCCATTGGAAGAGGAGCCGGGCGGGGCCGTCCTCGTGACGCTGCACGACCTGACTGAACTGCGGCAGGTGGAGACCTCCCGGCGGGAGTTCGTCAGCAACGTCTCGCACGAGCTGCGTACGCCGCTCTCGTCGATCAAGGCGATGGCGGAGACGCTTGAGGACGGCGGGTTGGACGACTCCAGCATCAACGCGGATTTTGTCAAGCGAATTCATATCGAGGCCGACCGGATGACGATGCTGGTCAACGACCTGCTTGAGCTGACCAGTCTCCAGAGCGGGCAAGCCGACATGAAGCCCGAACAGGTGGATATCGCCTCGGTCATCCGCGAAGAGGGCAACCGTTACGTCCAGGTGGCAAGGGGTCTGGGCATCGAGGCGAAGGTCGCGGTGCCTGAGGACCTGCCCAGGATCGTCGCCCAGGAGGACAGGATGCGGCAGGTCGTTCGCAACCTGCTGGACAACGCCCTGAAGTTCACGCCGGAGAACGGGAGAATCGACCTCTCGGCGTCGGCGAATGACGACGTTGTCGAGGTGCGGGTGTCGGACAATGGGCTCGGCATTCCATCCGAATCGCTGCCACACATCTTCGAGCGGTTCTACAAGGTCGAGCGGTCGCGGCGGAACGAGGGCAGCGGACTCGGCCTCGCCATCGTCAAGAACATCGTGCAGGCGTATGGCGGCGAGGTGAGCGTCGAGAGCCGGGAGGGAGAGGGTTCCACATTCTCACTCACTCTCATGGTCGCGGAGACCGCGGACGTGCCGGTCGCGGGCGCGCCAGTCTGAGGGACATGCCGAGCAGGGTTGCTCTGGTACAATGGAAACAGGACGCCAACCATCCATGTCAACCCGCCCCTGGTTCGCTTCATCGCTTCGCGTACTCGTTCGAGAATCTTTCGAGACGATCATCCTCGCGCTACTCGTCTTCATGGTGCTCCACCTGAGCATCCAGAACTACAAGGTCGAGGGGCCGAGCATGGAGCCCACGCTGAATCAGAACGAGTACCTGATCGTCAATAAGCTCGTCTACCTTCGCTTCGATCCGGCGGAGGTCATCGACGCGCTCCCGTTCTACGACGGTGGGGCCGACGAGACCGACCGGTACATTTTCCATCCGCCCGTACGCGGCGAAGTCGTCGTCTTCCGCTCCCCTCGAGACCAGAGCAGAGACTTCGTCAAGCGCGTAATCGGTTTGCCGGGCGAGACGGTCGAGATCGTAAACGGCACGGTCTACGTGAATGGGCTTGAACTCGTCGAGCCGTACCTCGATGGGAAGGACAATACTACTATGGCGCCCGTACAGGTGGACCAAGGCACGGTGTTCGTGCTTGGCGACAACCGCGGCGCCAGCAACGACTCCCGCTCGTGGGGCCCCGTTCCGACGGAGAACTTGATTGGGCGGGCGTGGATGAGGTTCTGGCCGCTCGACCATCTCGGCGTGCTGTGACCCGCCGGATGACGCGGTAGTCGCCCCTCTGGGCGTTTCTCTCGTTGGGGGCTGACAGGGGTAGGTATTTGCCTATCGCCCCATTCTCGATTGACGATGAAACAGCCCCACCGCTGTCATTCTGGGCGAAGCGGAGCGGAGTCGAAGAATCTCAAATGTCTGTCCCAACGTAAACCTGACATAGAGAGTTCTTCCGCTATTTTCACTCTTCATCGCGACATAAGCGCGGCACCGGCTGTCCGGTCTTGCGGTGATGGACTTTAGATTCCTCGCTACGCTCGGAATGACAGGTGGTGGGCTCGGAATATCTCATGAGGGTTGCCACCCTCACCACCTGCAATGAAAACATGCGCGGG
>VXLM01000126.1 GCA_009841605.1 Dehalococcoidia bacterium | reverse complement strand
ATGACGTCCCTGTGGGGGAATTCAAGTGGCTTACCGTCGTCTCGCCCGATGACCCGGATGGGACCGAGCTTCTGCTTGAACCAAATGAAAACCCGGTAGCACAAGAGTATCAGAAGGGGATATTTGACCAAGGCATCCCGGCGGCGTCCTTTAGCGTTACGGACATCCGTGCAGAGTATGAAAAACTGAAGTCGCTGGGTGTAGCTTTCACGATGGAGCCAACAGAAATGGGCAACGTCACTATTGCGGTGTTTGACGACACCTGCGGCAACCTGATCCAGATTATGCAAACGTAACGATGACCGACCAGACTGCCCTGTTTGGAACGCGGGTACAGCCTAGCCCGCTCAGGCACTTGGTGGGCTAGAGTTGACTGAAGACACAACCATCTTCGTGATGAGGATGGGTTTGTGAGCCCGGCTCGACAAGACGCTCTGCCTAGTTGGCGTGAGACGCCAACAGGTCTGCGACCTCGATTGCGGCGCTGCACCCACTGGAGAGGGCGCCGTTGACCGACGGCACGCGCATGTAATCGCCCGCCAAGAACAGGTTGTCGATGCGACCTGCAAGCTGTCTCGGGATGTTCGCCACCGCGGCGAGCATACCGGGCGTCCCCATGCACAGCGCCTCTTCCCAGCGGTACACGCGGTAAAACAGACCCTCGTCGTCGTCGGGAAGAGAGGAGCCCGGAGGGGCGTTCCGGCGAGCGGCTCCCAGCAGCTGGCGCTTTATTTCATCATCGTCGAGGGGGATGAGCTCCTTGGCGCGTTCGCGCCCGATGAGCAGGTCGAGAATGCTCTTGCCCGGAGGCGCGCATGAAGGCAGGAAGACGGACCGGTCCAGCAGGAGCGGGGTGTCTTCGTCTTCAGGGTAGAGCGCGCCATGCCAGCCGGGAGGAAGCGGAGGCTGATCGAGACCTATCACCACCCGGCAACCGGTTGAGTAGCTGACGGTGCTTAGCGCTCGGCGTGTCTCTTCCGGCATGTCGGGGATGAGGTCCGGTACCTTCGTGCCGGGGACGGCGCAGATGACCGCGTCCGCCTCGATAGTCTCACCGTCCACGACCACGCCTGTTGCCCTCCCCTCTGCGACGACGATTCTCCTGACGGGGGACGATACGCGAATCGCATCGGAGCAGGCAGTGGCAAGCGCTTCGCTCAGGGAGCCGATGCCTCGCTCGGGCATGTAAACCCTGCCGGAGTGCAGCATCGTTTCCCCGATGTACGCCCGCATCAGCGCCTGGCCTGCGGGCATCGGATCACCCAATATCATTTCGAGGGGCCCTCTGAGCGTCACCTGCAGGTTCTCGGGCACGCCGAGCCGCTTCAGGTAATCGCCGAAGGACTCGTCGTCGTCGATCTCTGCGAGAGGGCTGTCGCCCGCGAAACTCATGTATTCCGACTGGCGATGGATCTCCCGCATCACTTTGAAACCGGACCGCATGCCTGAGGGTGAGAGGAAGCCCATGGTGAAGGCCGCAGGCAGGTGCCGTACGAAATTCGAGGGCGATTGGTCCGGCGTCGTGGTAACCCACCGTCCATTGCGGTGGTGGCCGAATTTCATCGTCGAAGGCACTAGCGGCAGTCCCAACTCCTCGCACATGCGGAATGCCGTATCGTAGGTAGAGGTGAAGACGAATGCGCCCATATCCAGGGAGAACCCGTTCACCCTCTCGCCGATGCCGCGTCCCCCCGCACGTTCCTTTGCCTCGAGCAGGAGAGGAGTGATGCCCCGCTGCATCAGCGTGTATGCGGCGCTGAGCCCGGCGAAGCCCCCACCAACTATGACAACCCGCTTGACGCTCATATGCACGGCTCCCTTCTCACGAGACACCATCTATTATGCAGGAGTCTTGCTCAGGGTGTATGTGGGTGGTGGGCCAAGCTGTACCGATTTGCGAACTTTTCGCTGGGAGGTCTCGATACAGGCGGGAGATCCGGCCTCCCTGAATCAGTCCGACAGCCAAGTTTCCAGTGTAGAAGGGAAACTGGTCCATGAGTGAGATGGAGTCCGGGCAACTGTTCAGAGTAGAGGAAGGGGCGCCACTGCCCCCTCCCAAGACTGTAATAGGGTTAGTGTGAGGGCTGAGGGCACACGTCTCATCGACTCTGAACAGCCGGCAAGCGCTCCGTTGCCATGCACGTCTACGGGCTTAGAGTTGTACAATGGTTCGTAGCAAAACTCTTGGCCACAGCTCACAACGAGAGAAGAGATAGATAAAGACTAGCTTGAAATCGAAAAACGCCCTTATCTGCGCCACGCTGACCATCGTGGCACTTATCACGCTCGCGGCCTGCGGCCAGAGGAAAGAGCCCACACCTACGCCGGAACCCACCGCAACCGCGACTCCGATCCCCACGGCCATTACGGCGCCGCAGCCCACCGCCACGCTGGTCCCCGAACCGACGGCAACCGCCACGCCGGAGCCAACGCCCACCGCTACGGCCACGCCCGAGCCGACTCCCACCGCAACTGCCACACCGGAGCCGACTCCCACAGCTACAGCCACACCGGAGCCGACTCCCACAGCTACAGCCACACCGGAGCCGACTCCCACAGCTACGGCCACGCCGGAAGGCGACGCGTCCTTGGCATTCGACCCCAGGGTGGTCCGGGGCACCCTCTCCAACGGCCTGAGCTACTACATCAGGCACAACGAGGAGCCGCAGGGCAGGGCACAGATCTCGCTCGCCGTGAAAGCCGGCTCCGTCCTTGAGACGGACGAGCAGCAAGGCCTCGCGCACTTCCTAGAGCACATGGCCTTCAACGGCACCGAGCGCTTCGCCAAGCATGAGATCATCGAGTACCTCGAGTCTATCGGCAGCACGTTCGGCCCCGACCTGAACGCCCGCACCGGTTTCGATGACACTCTCTATTTCTTTGAGATCCCGACCGACGACCCCGAGATAACCGAGAGGGCGTTCCAGATTCTCAGCGACTGGGCCTTCTCCATAGCGCTCGAACCGGAAGAGGTCGAGCTTGAGCGCGGCGTCGTGCTGGAGGAGTGGCGCCTCTCTCAGGGCTTCAACTCGCGCCTCCAGCAACATCTGCTCGACCTCCTCTTCGGCGACTCGCTCTACGCCAGCCGCGCCCCTATCGGCCTCACCGAAGTCATCGAGAACGCCTCCGTCGAGGCCCTGCGCGCCTACTACGAGCGCTGGTACAGGCCTAACCTGATGGCCGTCGTCGCCGTAGGCGACTTCGACGTGGGGGAGATCGAATCCAAGATCAAACAGTACTTCGCGCCGCACCCCGAGGGCGAGGCGGCCCAGGAGCGCGCCGCCATCGGACAATCCACCGACCGGCCGCAGATCGACGTCCCGGGCCACGAGACCCCGCTAATCGAGGTCTTCACAGACCCCGAGTCTCCCGCCACGCAGTTCGTGCTCATCCGTAAGTACGCCCCCGAACCGGTCGAGGACGAGGCAGATTTCAGGCGTACTATCGTTGAAAGGCTCGCCTTCATGATGCTCAACGCGCGGCTGTTCGAGCGCGGCCAGGTCGCTGAACCGCCGTACATCACCGCCAGTGCGACCCGCTACAACTACGTCTACACGCTCGACATCGCCACGTTCTCGGCCTGGGTCGAGACCGACGGCGTCGGGGCCGGCCTCGCGGCCGTGCTCGAGGAGATTCAGCGCGCCCACCAGCACGGCTTCACCGAGGGGGAGTTGGAGCGCGAGAAGAGCAACCTGCTCAGCTCGATCGAGAGCCAGTACAAGCAGCGCGACCAGACGCCCTCCACAGACTTCGCCGGCAAGTACGCCAACCACTTCTTCGTCGGAGACCCTGTCCCCGGCATCGAGGCCGAATGGGAGCTGTACCAGCAGCTCTTGCCGCAGATCACCCTGACCGAGTTCGCTGACGTGGCACGGTCCTGGGCACAGACCGAGGACTTGGCCCTGCTGGTGGTGCGTCCTGAGGAGACCGACGTCGCCGGCACCGACGACGAGCTCGACACGGCCCTGCTGACCCAGCTCCAGACGGCCCACGCCCTGGCGGTGGAACCCTACGCTGACGACCTCGGCGACATCCCTCTGCTGGCCAATCTGCCGGAGCCAGGAACCATCACGGCCGAAGAGCGCATCGAATCCATCGACGCCGTTAAGTGGACGCTGTCCAACGGCGTCACCGTCATCGCCAAGCAGACCGACTTCCGCGATGACGAGGTGCTGTTCCGGGCCTTCAGCCCCGGCGGCCACTCGCTCGTCACGGACGAAGACCACCAGTCTGCCACCCATGCCGCCCAACTCATCGTTGGCAGCGGCGCGGGCCCCCATGACAGCGTGACCCTAGACAAGCTGCTCGCCGGCAAGCGCGTCGAGGTATCCCCGTACATCGAAGAGCTGTTCGAGGGATTCAGCGGCAACGCCTCTCCCGAGGATCTGGAGACCCTGTTCCAGCTCGTGACGCTGTACGCAACCGAGCCGCGGCTCGATCCCGACTACTTCACAAGATACGAGGCAAGGCTCCACAGCCTCGCCGAGTTCCGCGCCGCAGACCCGGACTGGGTGTTCTTCAATTATGCCAACTCCCTGCTGAGCCAGGGACACCACCGAGGACGCCCCCTCTCCGTCGAGGTGCTGGAGGAGTTGGACATGAAGACGGCGGAGGCCGTCTATTCCGACCGCTTCGCCGACCTCGGCGACGCCACGTTCGTATTCGTGGGCGCATTCGACTGGGATACCCTGCGCTCGCTGACCGAGAGCTACCTGGCCGCCCTGCCGTCCGCCGGACGCGCCGAGCAGTGGCAGGACCACGGAGTCGACCCGCCTTCGGGTCTGGAAGACCACGTGGTACGCAGCGGTCTCGAGCCGCGCAGCCAGACGCTGCTGGTGTACGCCGGCGATCTAGAGTGGAGCCGCCGGGAGGCGCTCACCATCGACGTGGCCGGCGAGATACTCGGAATCCGGCTGCGAGAGCGCGTTCGCGAGGCTCTCGGCGGCACCTACAGCATCAACGTCAATACCGCCGGCACCCAGACCCTCCCAGACCCCGAGTACCAGATCTACGTGCTCTTCGGCAGCGACCCCGACCGTGTCGAAGAGCTCCGCGACGAGGTGTTCGACCAAATAGACTGGCTGCAGATGGGCGGCGAGCAGAAGTACCTGGACACCGCCAAGGAGTTGTTCAGGACCAACCGACAGGAGGACCTGCGCGAGAACAGCTTCTGGCTCAACCAGATACGCTTCGCCGCGCGCCGCGGAGAGTCACTCGACCAAATAGCCGCCTTCGACGAGCTGCTGGAGGCGCTAACACTGGAGGAAGTGGCCGCCGCCGCCGAGCGCTACCTCACCGATGACCGCTACGTGCGCGTCGTCCTCCTCCCCAAAGAGGAGTAGCCCCAACCGGACGCCCGGAGCGTAGGCCACGGGCGTTCAGCCGTAGATTCGAGCCCGGGTGCCGCCCATCAGCATGGTCCGGTCGGAGTCTGAGAGCCCATCGGCCACTCTGATAGTTTCCACGCCCTGCTCGTAGCTCAGCAGGCGGGCGTCCCGGGAGCTCAACCCCTCGGGGTTTCTATCCCTTCGGGTGTCCCATTTTCGCTGACGGCCTACACCCGACTGGCTGGTCGTTCGACGCGTCGGTTGCGGTTCCAGCTGGTATCACGACGAGTCAGGGAATTGAGCGGTGGTTCAGTCATGCGGACTTTTCGACCAACGAGAGAGATCCTAGAATCCAGGGCGGTCCGCTTGGAAGGAGTGCTCCCACTCACCCAGAGCGTTGATGCTTACAAGCGTGCCGTGAGTTATGAATTCAGTCTTGTTAGGCCGGAAAGGGTGCTGCTGGTGGGCTAGAGGGGACTGTACTACGAACTTTTTGTTGGAAGCTCTCAGCGATAGTGATTTCTCAGTTGCCTGGACATATGCTTACATTGACTTGCTCAGACAGGAATGCCGTCGCATTAGGCGAGCTTCATTCAGGGAACTCTGTCAAAGAACAATGTCAGGACGCGGCCTGTGAATGAAATTCGAGAGAAGGCAAGAAGCCGTGATGTTCTAAGCAGGATGCCGGCCCAGAAATTGCAGATTCTGGTTTCGGGAACGTCAGATTGATATACCAAGTCAAGTAGGCAGAACATCTGACCGGTCCTAGCTTCGCAAAGGTGCAGTGGCAGCAACGAGGCACAGTCCCGAGAAATTCTCGAATTGGCCGATCCTCTAGCTCAAACGAGGCGGAGGTTCAAGTGCCTGCGTGCTCCCCAGGTAGTCGTCTAAACCTGAACGTCCCAGCGAAAAGTTCGCAGTATAGTCCCTTCTAGCCCATCAACGGGTCCTGAGAGAACTCGGTGACCTTCTCCGCGTTGTCAGGCGTCATCCGGCGCTCTCTGATGCGTTCCGAGGCATCCGACATTTCGATGTCGGTCGTCTCAATGGCTTGCCGTATCCTGTTCAACCGCATTGATCGGACCTGGCTTGGTCAAGGCATTACAATAATTAACAATAATCACCTAATAAATCACATGCATGTAACACTACTCCTGATTAATACTGATATATTAATCAGGAGAGTGTCCTATAAGTCGTCGGAATCCGCTCGTGGTGAGCTTGTCGAACCATGAGCAGCGCCACGCCTTTCGACAGGCTCAGTGCCTGCTCCGTACCTGATACGGGGGAGAAGAGAAGGGTTTATAGACTCCCTCTCAGGTAACACATAAGACACCCCCATGCTCAAAATCCTCGACATCATCGCGCCGCCCATCGCCATCCTCATCACCGGCAGGCCCTTCACCGCGCTCCTCAACTTCAGCCTCACCCTCCTCCTCTGGATCCCCGGCGTCATCCACGCCCTCATCGTCGTCAGCGAGCACAAAGTAACCAAGCGCTTCCTCTGGCTTGAAAAGGCAATAGAGTACAGACATTAAGAGCATCAAAACCAGGACCCTAGCAAGAAGAGACCCTCGATGAAAATCGCACTTACCCTCGCGACCCTCGCCGCGCTCATCGTCGTCATCGGCATCGCCGCGCGCGTCACTGCGCAGCCCAGCCCCAGCGTGGCCGGCGGCGCCCTCGCCCCCTCCCACACCGCCCACCCCCCCGCCGGGGGCACCCACCACACTGCCAAGCCCACCCTCGAAGGCGAGACCGGTAACCTCAACTGGTCCGCCGACCTCGCCATCAGCCAGTGGGACGGCGTCCGCACCGCCGGCTCCCCTAGACGCGTCACCCTCGTCAGGATCCAGAGCAAGAACCTCTCCGGTTCCATCCCCGCACAGCTCGGTCGCCTCAACGCCCTCGAAGACCTCTGGCTCTACTCCAACGACCTCACCGGCACCATCCCCACCACCATCGGCAACCTCACCGAGCTCAACACCCTCATGCTCGCGTGGAACGACCTCTCCGGCCAGATA
>VXLM01000032.1 GCA_009841605.1 Dehalococcoidia bacterium | reverse complement strand
CCCAGAGCGCCTTCAGCCTTGTAGCCGAGAGCTTCAAGCCATGCGACCTCCTCAAATTATTACCACAAAAGTTACCACAATTGTTGCGAGATAACAAGGGATTGAGGAAGACCGTTGGGGATGCCTTGACTGGAAGAGTCAGGCTTTATTGACACTGGATGTAGATACAATTAGTCATGTTATTGAGACATCAAGAGACAGATGAGGAGTGGTAGAGAAAAGGTGAGAGTGGTGGAGCTGGGGGGACTCGAACCCCCTACCTCTTCAATGCCATTGAAGCGCTCTCCCAGATGAGCTACAGCCCCACGCGGACGGCGGCATGAGGTATGCCGCCGCGCCCTCAATGGTAGCAAACGGTCGCGTACCTCAGCAAGCGGTTGGGATGCCGTCGCGAAACGTACTACAATGTCTTGGCGCATCTCATGGGGGTGTCGGATGGCCAAGAAGCGAGTTCTCATTACGGGCGCCGCGGGATACGTTGCCAGCAGGATGCTGCCGACGTTCAGCGACCGGTACGATCTGACGTTGCTCGATTCCACCGTTGAGCCGAGCCCGGATAGGGCACACACAGACTCAGGGCCGGTGCGTGGAGTGCAGGTCGCCGACCTGCTTGATCCCGACCGGAGCAAGTATTCGCATCACTTCGAGGGAGTGGACGCGGTAGTCCATCTTGCGTACATCCGCCGCAGGGGGGAGCCCATCGATCAGTACGAGAGCCAGCGGGAAAACGTCGACATGGCCTACAACGTCTTCCGCACGGCGTATGACGCGGGGGTTGAGCGTGTCGTAGCTGCCAGCTCGAACCACGCCGCCAACTGGTACGAGCCGGCCCTGCTGCAGCCTCGAAAGATGGAGTCGCTCGATCCCTATGACCTGCCCCTGTCGCACAATTTTTATGGGTGGTCGAAGGCGACCTACGAGCACCTCGGGTTCCAGTTCGCCTGCGGAGCGTTCGGGCGGAAGATGGGAATGGTGCTCGTGCGAATCGGCTCGCCCGGAGAGCTCGACGTAAGCATGTCTTCGGGTAACGAGACCGGCCTGAAGCGGGGACTCGGTTCGTATTTGAGTCAACGCGATCAACTTCAACTGTTTACGAAGGCAATCGAGACCGAGAACATCGAAAACGAGCACGGAGTTCCCTGGCACGTCGTGTATGGGATCAGCAACAATACGAGGGCGTACTGGTCACTGGTCAACGCCAGGCGAGTGTTGGGATATTCTCCCGAAGACGACGCAGAATCGCGCTTCGCCGCCGATATTCCGATTGGCAAAGAGATCGGACCGGGTAGGGTGGGTACCGGATGATTCACGTAGCGTTCTGACTTACCGGATATGGGTTTCCCCAACCCTTCAATTCCTTCCTAGGAGAACTTGGCTAGAGTGACGAAACGAAGAATCCTGATAACCGGGGCAACCGGATACGTTTCGGGCCGGATGCTCGACGATCTTGGGGAGAGGTACGATGTCGCGCTCCTCGATGTCAGCGACAGGAACCGCGAGGGGCAGAAAGTGGACGGCGTTCACGTCGTCGACCTCATTGATCCCGACCGCTCCCAGTACGAGCAGCATTTTGAGGGCGTCGACACCGTAATTCACCTCGCGCACAAGTCGCGGTCTGGGAGCCCTATTGACCACTTCTTCATCGAGAAACAGAACGTCGAGATGGCGTACAACGTCCTGCGGTGCGCGTACGACGCGGGCGTGCGCCGGGCGATTGTCGCCACGTCGAACCACGCCGCGGACTGGTACGAGCACAACTTGATCCACACGCGGAAGATGGACGTGGTGCACCCCTACGACTTTCCGTTGTCCGACAACTTCTACGGCTGGGCGAAGTCTTCGCAGGAGGTCATGGGTTTCCTGTTCGCATGCGGATTTCCCAGTTTCGACCACCCTTCGGGAAGGGAGATTCTCGTCGAGGGCATCAACGTAGGTCGCAAGCTGGAGGTCGTCATGGTCCGCATCGGCCATCCGCGTGAGCTCGATCCCGAGCGGTACGGACACGACCCGGCCACCTTCAAGCGCGTGCTCGGCTGCTACTGGAGCGTACACGACCAGATCCAACTGTTCACCAAGGCGGTTGAGACACCGAACATCGAGAATGAACACGGTGTCCCGTTTCACATCATCTATGGCATCAGCAACAACACTCGCGCGTTCTGGTCGCTCAGCAACGCCCGCAGCGTCTTCGGGTACCGGCCTGAGGACGATTCCGAGGTACGATTCGCCAACATAATTGAAGGGTGGATTACGGGCGAAGACGCTCCGGGTGGAATCGGCAGAGTGGGACTGAGCTAGCGACGTTCAGGACGGGGACCCTGCGTTTCGCGGGGAACGCAGGGTGGAGACGGCGTTTGGTAGGCAAGTGGAAACCCAAGCCGGCAGACGTGGTGGTGCGAAGGCCCCGCCGGGATAATCTGCGTCCCGTCCACATTGAACTGACGCCTGTCCGCGAACCGTCGACCGTCCTCAACCCTTCCCTGGTCCTCATATACGCATTCGCTGCCCTGATCGCTATCGGAACGCTCCTGCTCAGCCTGCCGTTTTCCCATCACGGGGACGGGTTCGCTCCGTTCATCGACGCTCTGTTCACGGCGACTTCGGCTGCGACCGTCACGGGACTCATCGTTCAGGATACCGGTACTTATTGGACACTGGGAGGTCAGGCGGTCATTCTGCTGCTGATGTTCATCGGCGGACTGGGAATCATGACCATCGTCAGCACGCTGTTCATCCTTGCAGGCCAGCGGATCTCTCTGACCCAGAGGCTGGTGATCCGCGAGACGGTTGGCACAGCGACATTCACCGACATCACGGCGATCACCGTGCGGATCGTCGTTTGGGCCGTCGCGATCCAGCTGGTCGGGTTCCTGATACTGGCGATCCGGTTCGCGTTTGTCTACGAGCCCTGGGAAGCCGTCTGGCACGGTCTGTTCCAAGGGGTGTCGGGGTTCAACAACGCCGGGTTTGTGTCGTTCCCCGAAGCCAACAGCCTCCTTGAATTCCGCTCCGACCGGATAGTCATCGGCGTGATTGCACTTCTGATCCTCATCGGCAGTCTCAGCTACTGGGTTATAGATGATGTCGTGCGATGGCGGGGCTTCTCCAGGCTCACACTGAATTCCAAACTCGTCCTCGTCTTCACCGGGGCGCTGCTCCTTATCGGGATGCTGGGGTACTACCTCGGCGAGCTGGGAAACTCAAAGACGCTGGGGGAACTCAGCGTCGTCGAACAGGTCACCGACTCGCTTTTCCACTCGGTCAACCGCACGTCCGGTTTCTCCACCGGAGGGTTCAACGACACGAGGGAGGAGACCAACCTCCTCTATATGGCGCTAATGTTCATCGGCGGCGCGTCGGCCTCGGTCGCCGGGGGCATAAAGGTAAACACCTTCGCCATCATCGTGTTCGCAATGCTCGGAGCCTTTCAGGGACGGCCCAGAACCGTCGCTTTCGGCAGGCGCGTCCCGGCCGTTCAGATCATATGGGCCCTCGTCGTCGTCAGCATCGGTTTCGTGGGCATATACATGACGGCAATAGTCCTCACCTTCTTCGAAAGCGACTACCACATAGTCGATCTCCTATTCGAGACCGTCTCCGCAATAGGAACGGTCGGGTTCAGCACGGGCATCACCGCAGACCTGTCACTTCCTAGCCAGATCGTTCTGGCAATCGCCATGTTCGTCGGCCGGGTCGGACCGCCGATTGCGATCGTGACCGCCCTGTCACGTCCCGACCGTGAGGGCATGTTCCGGTACACCAAGGAGCGTGTGGTGCTGGGGTGATCGAACGACAATCAAGTATACTGCGAAGGTACGAGGTTAATTCTCTGTCGTCCTGATAGTAGGACTACATCAGAGAATATACTTCCTCTGCCAGAAAAGTGAAGAGCCTAAGCAGTACCATTCAGAGTGCCAGATTCGCATCGACATCAAGGCCTGCTGCCTTCAACTCTCGGACAAGCTGCAGTTTCCAAGTCTCTAGATCATCCATCGTGATGTAGAGAACACCATCGTAATCTGAGGGAATTTCCACATCTGCTTTAAGTAGAGCACAAGTGTTCCCTCGGCCCAACTTCCCTACAAAAAAACCCAGTTCGAAAATCACGTTCTGTCTTGCGCGGAGTTGCGGGGCGCCGCATTCGTCTCGAGCAGCCCCTGTGTCGTCTGGAGTCAGTAAGACGATTGCAAAACCTACCTGCGCATACTCCTCAAACTTTTCAATTATCGTACGTCCTTGGTTTGGTTGTTCATGGAGGATAATTGGTTCTAGTCCCAACTTTGAAAGAAATCGGGCTACAGTTTCCTTTGCTCCATCGTCTCTACCATGGACTACGAAGATTTCGTTAGAAGTCTCTTTGCTATTCGTTCCCGCCTCAGAAGAAGAGATTTGTTGGTCGTCGTCTTCCCAATATTCCCTAATCTCGTCAATCATTGATTCAATGACGGCTGTCGCTGACTCTAAACCACTTACATAAGCTTCCTGGTAATATGCTTCGGACGATTCTGCAAAGTGCACTATCGGACTAAATCTAATGTCGCTAAAGTCCTTAAGGTACTTAGGTTTATCCCCAAAGGCATTTGAGATTGCCACCTCAGTGTCTCTTTGCCACTTCTCAAACTGAGGCGAATGGCTCGGAAGTTCCTTCAGTTCTGAAATCTTGTCCAACGCCCTTTGAAGCCGGTTTATGGACTTATTCTTTGAGGGGTGCTTCATTGATCTGCCTCTGATTTTCGATTCCGAACTAACGCCTATGGCGCTTGCTCGTGGGTTCTCGTTTTTCAGTTCGGGCGACCCTTCGGTGCGATTTACTTCCCAGCAGTATTCTTCAATAATACCCACGTGGTGTCTTGAACGCTATTCATTAGAGTAAGCTCGATTCTAGTACTAGAGACTCTTGGCCAAGCAGTTCCAGCCCTTTCGAGGCAGACCAAAGATCGGAGATCTACTCAGTAAACCCAGGCACTGTATTGTATGCTATAGTCCAAGTTGCGACTTTCACCCTAGCAGTTGAAACTGTATCGCGCGATACATCATTCAGGTACCCTAGCCTGCAATTCGGACTGATCCTAGCCAGATCGTCCTGACAATCGCCATGTTCGTCGGCCAGATCGGGCCGCCGATTGCGATTGTGACCGCCCTTTCGCGCCCCGACCGTGAGGGCATGTTCCGGTACACCAAGGAGCGTGTGGTGCTGGGGTGATCGAACTCTCCCAAGGAAACCGAGCGTAACCGGGTTCCCGGATAGATTGACCCTAGCTCCGACGCTTTGATAGTTTCTCAGCGCATGAACAACGCATCAGGAGGATGACAATGCCGAAGTACCTGTTTCAGGCATCCTATACTCAAGAAGGACTCCGCGGCCTTATGGACGACGGGGCCACGGGGCGGAAGGAAATGGCTGAAGACTTGGTCGCCTCACTGGGCGGGTCCATAGAGGCGTTCTACTATGCCTTTGGCGACAGCGATCTCTACGTCATCGCAGACCTGCCCGACGACGCCTCAGCCGCCGCCGCATCGGTCGCTGTGGGGGCTTCCGGGACCGCCTCCATCAAGACGACCGTGCTGGTCACGCCGGAGACAATAGATGAAGCGGTCAAGAAGTCGATGGGCTACCCGCCTCCCGGAAGCTAGATAGCTCGACTTTCAGCCGCAGATCGGCCGGCTTCGCATTTATTACGGCTGCTTTGGCGTAACGTAGTCGACCGCGATCTCGACGCCCAACAGGGTTACGACACTCGACAGTTTGGCCGGCCGTGACAACACGGCGATGGACAGTTCGTTGACCCCATCGACGAGATGGTCCCAATCAAGCTGCAACTCCAGTGTCGAGTAGTCGTAGCCGTAGGTTGTGTAGGTCGCGTCGTCGAGGGACAGTTCGATCCCATTGAAGCTGACGCTCATCCCGTCGTGGGAAGTCGATTCGCCCAGCTTGAGCGTCATCGTCGCGTCCGCTTCGGCGGAGTCCTTCGCAATGGTCAGGCATACGGTGGCGGGACTCGCGTCCGCTCCGGCATCGATCTGTACGGGTAGGGAAGCCTCATATCCGAACCTGACGCACTGGTCTTGGCGGGGAGCCATGTAATAGCGTTTCGGCTTCTCGAACAGCACGTCAGGATCGCCGATCTCCGACAGGATCTGTCGCTGCTCCGGGCCGATGGGCCACGGGAACCATGGCAGGTAGAGAGCATCCGCCCCACGGCTCCAGTAGGCCGAAGCGGCGGCGCGATAGTAGTCCACTCCTGCATACTCTTCCCGGTTCGCCCCCAACACTGACCCCATGGCAGGGTAGACCTCGCACCCGCGGGCCCGTGCAAGGTCGAGCAAGACCTCGAACGGGAAGTCGGGGTCGATGGGCATGTGGCTGTAGACGTTGGGCACCACGAAGTCGAGCAGGCCCTCTTGCAGCCACGTCTCTACGTCGAACCCTGCGTCGTTGTTCGCCTTCAGCGTCGGAAACACCCTGGCCCCGATGTCGATTGACTTGCCGCGCTTTTCGCCCGATTCATTGGCCGCGCGTCTGAGGTCGCGAATGAAGTCCGTCAGGACGTGCAAGTTGTCCGCTACCTCGTCGGCCTCGAAATAGTATGGGTCAAAGGTGAGATCGAGCTCCAGGCCGTCCACGTCGTAGCGGGTAAGCGTCTCTTCCGCGATGGCGAACCGCTCGGCGCGTACCTCCGGGTAAATCCAGTTGAAGGCGTTCTTGCGGTTCGGGGAGTCGTCGCCCTTGAGCACCCACTCCGGGTGGTCGATCTTGAACTGCCAGTTGTGGGCGTTGGTCGCGTCTGCAGGGTCGGACGAGTGAGTGAGGCGCAGGCTGCCGATGAAGTTCATGCCGACCTCGTGCGCCCGGTCGATCATCACGTCGAGTGGGTCGCACCCGCGATTGATTAGGCTCATGGTGTTCTCGTACCCCCGCCAGCTTGCGACGTCTGGGATCACATCGAGGTGCGCGGCGAACACGTCGGCGTGCTTCGAGTCGTGAAAGACCGTCGGCCCGACCCCAAAGCCCCAGACGAACGTGTCCACTCCCGTACCTGCAACCGCGTCGATGGTCGCCGTGGCTTCCCTCATGCTCATCGGTGGCTCGTACACGTAGTAGTGATAGTGTCGAGCGTCGTCGTAGAAGATCAGTCGTCGATTGCTCATGTGTTGTCCCTTTGGCTGTCCTACTGAGAGATCATTTGTGTAATGACGTATTTCCCATTAATCTGAATTAACCCCAGACCAATTTCCCGTAGGGGGGGTTCGCGGATCGCCGCCCCTCCTACAAGAAATACAGGGGCGACGGGGACTGACACGAAACAACCACCCACTCGAGGCGCGGCAGCTCCGTGCCGAGGTTGCCCGGCCTAGACCCGAGCGAACCCGAGACGCTATAGCCCCCGGGGTTGAGCGCCCCGGACACC
>VXLM01000049.1 GCA_009841605.1 Dehalococcoidia bacterium | reverse complement strand
GAGCATAGTGGTTCAACTTCATAGTATTGATGAGTAACAGAACTGTGACTTGGTAGGGGCGGGTTTCAAACCCGCCCTGTCGTTGTACAACCCAATTCCGACCCTAACCGCTACCCGTCATTGCAAAGAGTTCGGTCCACTAGCACCCAGAACCCCTCCCCCTCTCCAACACCCCCAATTTGACAATAACAACCGGAAATGCAACAAAATGCCACACCACGCCACAAATTCCCCCTTTTTCGCTACCTCCTCCCCCCATCTCCTCTCCCACGACGGGAGACGGGGGTTAGCCACGGCGCTTCGGCGCTGTCGTAGGGTGGTTGGTGGTTTGGCAAATTGGCCGCGAACGGTTGGTTACGCCTGAGCGGACGTCCTCTAGCCAACCATTCGTTCGATGACGCGGTCAAACATCCGGTCGCTGACGAGTTTGCGCAGGAGGAGTGCGGCCTTGGCGTACTGTCCGGCGGCGTAGCGGGTCTTGGGTCGCTTGGTGCGGACCGCCTTGAGGACCGTGTCGGCGATGACCGACGGCGTCGATCCGCCCTCGTAGCTGTCCATCCCTTCCGTCATCCTGTTGACGATGCCGGAATAGGGGGAGTTTGCCGAACGCTCGACCATGGGCTCGAAGGCGACATGTCCAAACTCCGTATGGATGAGTCCGGGCTCGATGATGATGACATCGATGCCAAAGCTCTTGAGCTCGAACCTCAGGCAGTCCGACCATCCTTCGAGCGCGTGCTTCGTGGCGATGTACCAGGATCCCAGCGGGGCATGCATCTTCCCCGCGATGGAAGAGACGTTCACGATCTTCCCCGCGCCCTGCTCTCGCATGTAGGGAAGGACGAGCTGGGTGAGCCGCGCCAGTCCGAACAGGTTGACCTCGAACTGGTAGCGCGCATCGTCGAGCGGTATGTCCTCCATAGGTCCGTACAGTCCGAAGCCCGCGTTGTTGACGAGGATGTCCACGCCGCCCTGTTCCTCATTGATGCGCTCCACGCCGGCGGCGAGGTCTTCCTCCTTGGTGACGTCCATCTCCAGTACCACGGCGCCGAGGTCTTCGAGGTCTCGCATGTTCTCGACGCGGCGCGCTGCTGCATAGACGGCGTAGCCCGCCTCCAGCAGCGTCTTCACCGTCGCCTTGCCTATGCCGGCCGAGGCCCCGGTCACCAATGCGGTCTGGCGGTTCGAAGTGGTCATTTGGCAGTTTCTCCGGTTGAATTGCTCAATCGTAGGCTATGGCTGAGGCAGTTCAGCGTCAAGTGGAGCCGAGATTTTGGGGTGCAGACTCCAGGAAGGTTATTGGGCGTCTAACAAGCACCATTGCGTGCCAGCGCCGCATTTCCGTCGTTAGCGGGATGGCGCGTCATTCATGCCTTCCGCACGACGGGCGATGGAGTTGACGAGTCCGCCGAAGATCCAGGCGTGGAAGGGGTAGAGGGCGTACCAGTAGACCAGCCCGGCGAGTCCCCTCGGGTCGAACGCCGCGGTCTGCACGAGTTGCGTGGTGTTGTCGGCAGCTGGGCGGGCCTCGTATTGGAGCCATGCGCTTCCGGGCAGCTTCATTTCAGCCCTCAGCCGGACCATGCGGTCGACTTCGAGAGCTTCAACTCGCCAGAAGTCGAGGGCGTCGCCGACGCGCAGGTGGTCGGGATGGCGTCGCCCCCTTCGAAGACCGGCGCCTCCGAGCAGGCGGTCAATCATGCCGCGAATGCGCCAGGCCCAGTTGGCGAAGTACCATCCACGGTCAGCGCCGATGCCGGTGAACACGCAGAAGACCTGCCGGGGCTGAGCGGCGACGTTTCGGCTTCGGCGCTCTAGGATCAACCCGTTCCTAGACTCGAGGCGTACCTGCTCCTGTGACGTTGCGGCTGTACCCGCGGCATCGCTCCACGCGGTGTCAATGCGTCCCGTGTCGAGGTCTTTCATCACGCTGTCGATGGCGGAGGCGTAGTCCTTCGGTGCGATGTGTGGGAAGAGGGTACGGGCGAGGTCGCTTGTCACGACGACGTTGTTGCGAAGGCCGTCGACGAGGGCCACGGCGATTCCGGCGGGAATGGGGGTCATCCAGTGGACCCAGTAGGAGGACAGGCGCGGAGTCAGGACCGGGACGGGGATCAGTAGCCTCTTGAGGCCTCTCGCCCTCGCATAGCCCAGCATGAGCCCCCGGTAGGTGGTCGTGTCACTGCCGCCGATCTCGATGGTGCGACCGATGCTGTCCGGCGTGTTGAGAGCGGAGACGAGGTATTCGAGGAGGTCGTCGACGGCAATGGGCTGGATGCGTGAGTAGATCCACTTTGGGCAGATCATCACCGGCAGACGCTCCACCAGATAGCGGATCATCTCGAAGGAGATGCTGCCCGAACCGACGATCACGGCGGCGCGGAACTCGGTGACAGGGACGCCGCCCTCGCGTAGCGCCTGTCCCGATTCCTGCCGGGAGCGCAGATGACGGGAGAGGTTGGCTTCCGGGTCTCCGAGTCCGCCGAGGTAGATGATGCGACTGAGGCCCGCTTCCTTGGCCGCATGACCGAAGGCACGGGCGGCACGCATATCGACTTCGTGGAATCTCGGGCCCCTGGACATGCTGTGGATCAGGTAGTAGGCGATGTCCACACCTGTGAGGGCTTCGGTCAGTGTTTGAGGATCCAGGGCATCGCCGACGACAACCTCGACCTGTTCAAACCAAGGGCGTGAGAACACACGGTCGCGGCTGCGGACGAGGACGCGAACGCGACGCCCCTCCTCGACGAGACGGGGAACGAGCCTGCCGCCAATGTATCCCGTGGCCCCCGTGACCAGAATCATCGGTTGGTCGATCATTCAACCCGTTCCCTTGAGATTGTGCTTCACTTTTCGGAGCCGATGGGCTTAGAAATCAACTCAACGCGGCGAATTGCCCTTCGACAAGCTCAGGGCAAACGTGTCTTGCGTTGCATCCGTGTGCAAAGCAAGGGCTTCGAAGCGTGAGGTAGATTGGTTTGGAAATAGGCCCCGGCAAACCCGTTGTAGGGGCAACCCTTGTGGTTGCCCGCCGCCGCTCCGCATACATTTTCATTGCTGGTTGTGTAGGCCGCAAGGCTGGATGAGTGATTCCTTATTCATGCGTGCTCAGCGGATTCGCCGGTGTAGAATGCCGTCGTTCGCATTGCGGCTGCGCGGGCGGCTTCCGGGTCGGTTCCGGCCGCGACGGCGGCTTGTCCCCAGGCCTCGCTGCTGCCTGTGATGATCGCCTTGCCGTCGGGCGAGGTGGCGAAGGCGACTTCGTCGGGCATCGGCGCGGTCGGGTCAGCGATATGGAGGGCGAGTCCCAAGAGCGCCAGTTCCCAGCCGACTCCTGTCGCGCCGGGGCCGTACTGGTCCCAGTGGGGAGAATGGAGGGAGGTGTGCGTGAGGGTGAGGCGCGCGCGGCCGGCTCCTTCGTCGGAGAAGCGTACGTCCACCCAGCTTACGTCTCCGCCGAACTCCCATGTGAGGGCAATGTGCGATAGTGGTTCGCACGCCGTGATCATGCCGCCCGCGTTGCCTTCCAACTGATAACGGCCTCCGAGTTCGAGGTCACCGGTGATCGGCAGAGACCAGCGCGGGATGCGGTCGGCGTTTGTCATTGCGTCCCACAGGTCGTCAAGCGTGGTCGCGTAGCTGCGAGAGAGGGTGGGAGCGTTGGCGGGTTGTCCGTCGCGCTCGAGGGACGAGACGGAGCGGTCGACGGCGTCGAGGTGGCCTTGGACATCGAAGTTCATAGGACATCCTGCTTTCTTATTGGAACGTTGGAGGTGCGAGCGGGGTTGTGCAGCTAACGAGGGCTGCTCGCTACGCCGCAGGCCGTACGGCCCTCAGGCGCCGTCGATGCCCTCGATCCACCAGTGACGCTCGTTGACCTTCAAATTCTCGGCCTCGTAGGCGATGCTGGACTGGATGAGGAGCCGGTTCGGCACTGACGGGTCGTACTTGCCGATGACTTCATTGGCCGAGTAGGCGTCGCCACCGCCGGGTCCGGGTCCCCTGTGATGGAGGATTCTTCCTTCGTCCCAATGTATCCCGTCGAGAGACGAGTAGAGAACCAGATGGCGGGGGTCGCGACTGTGACTGCCGCTGCGACCGTGCAGGAAATAAAGGTTGCCGATCTTGCGGGAGAGCTGGGGATTGCGGATTGCCCGGGGGAAGTGGGTGGTCTTCACCTCGGACCACGTGCGACCTGCGTCGGCGCTTGTGACGTAGGGGATGTTGTACTCGTCGATGTTCTCATCAGGGGAGTATGGGTAGGAGTAGACGATGATGTCGCCGCTATCGAGAACACCGGCGGTGACGTAGTAGTTTTGGATATCGAATGGCAGGAGACTGCGACGCTCGAAGGACTCGCCGTTGTCGACGGATGCATACATCGAGTAAGGGCCGTTGCAGTAGTTGGCCGGTCCTCCCATGAAGGCGGCGAACACCTGGCCTTCGTGGGTGATGACCGCGTCGAAGGTCAGCGATACGTCTTCAACGGTGGCGTCAGGGTCGAGGGGTCGGGGCTCGCTCCACGTGTGGCCATTGTCACGGCTCAGAAGACAGACCGGGGGCAGTTTCTTTTCCCACAGGTCTCTTGCGAAACGACAAGCAAAGGCTATGAGCGTGCCGTTCGGCGCGGTCGTGACCGCGAATACGATGGCGGAATAGAGATCGTCGCCTTCCCACGCCCGCTTCGAGTAGTCGAGCACGACCGGATCGCTCCACGTCTCCCCACCGTCCGAGGACCTGCGATACTCCGACCAGCCTGCCACGCCGTGGCCACGGTGAATCTCGCCCGATACGTTGCTGTAGAAGGAGACGATGTCGCCATTGGCGCACTCGGTCAGGCAGTTGCCTCCATGACCGGACCGTCCATGCTTCTGATGATCGACGTAGGGGATGCCTTGGTTGGGAATGTCCGGGGGAACTATGCGAAAGCCGGGGTTTGAGTGTTCGCTTGAAGTTGTCATGAGGTTTCTCCGAGGGAAGTCAGCCACGCCCTGTATAGTTCGCAGATACGCCCATTCATTCGTTACCCTTGAAATACGCTGTGACTCGCGGATTGTAGGGACGCGCTCGACGCATGTCCAGTCTCCGACGGGGGCCGCAGCGGCTCTCACCGTGACGGTGGGTGTCGGCTGCTATTCAATCCGTCGACGTGGCGGTTGCGCTGCGTCGAGGCCATGGCTTCCAGTCCAGCGTCACGTGCCGTTCGCCTTCCGGTGATGTTTTGGACCACGTCCGCCGGGGTGAAGGGTGAGGACGAAGCCGTAGACCGCCGGTTGTAAGAGGGTGCCTAAAAACCCTCCCGTTCACCCTGAGCCTGTCGAAGGGTCGAGGTGCTGTTCATGGTTCGACAAGCTCACCACGAGCGGTTTCCGACGACTTATTAGACACCCTCTAAGAGATAGCGGCAGCAATGGCGGTGCGAAACCGTGGCACCTCTAGGTGTCCTTTTTCAAGAGCGCGGGACGGATAGTTGTATTCCAGTAATCATCGTCACCCTTCCGCCTCAGTTCCTCCACCAGCTGCGCGGTCTCCGCTCCTACATCCTCACTCAACTCTGAGGCGGTACGGTCACCGGCTAACTCGGTCACTGCCGTCCGCAGTCTCATCACATATTCCACAACTTCATGCGCGGCTCGGTCCGAAGCGGCGCGGACCTGCAGGGCCTCGAACTTCTCAAGCCTGTCCAGACCTCTCTCGGCGTCTTCGAAACCGTCATCCAGTGCATTGGTCGTAGTCATCTAACATCCTCCACTGCCGGCATCGGCTGGGTCGGCAGGCTGCGGGAAAATGATCTCGCGATATAGGATACCACCACGATGTAATGGCGGGTGTCCGCCTCATGCGCGGCAGACATGACCCCAGCCGACGATGCGGGCCTTCGTCCAGCCCATCCAAGACCAGCCCGGACCGACTTCCAAGCTACGCTACGCCACCCTCAGTTAGCCATGGCTCCCATCATCAAGGCTCCCGGTGATGCGGAAGCGAACGGTGCTCATTCTCAAGACCCAGCCAGCCGGTTCTCCCCACTAGCGCCGTCAACTCCCTTCATTACCGAGTCCGAGATGCCTGGCCCTGACATATTTCTGCGACATTTCGCCTCTATCGTGGTGGCATCACAGATTCCTCACGAAGGAATCGAAGGAGGCAGAATGATGATGTGGAGGAAATTGATGACAGTGATGAAGAGGTTCTTGGTCGGGGTGGTCCTCACGGCCGTAGTCTCTGGGTTGGTACTCGCTGGCTGCACGTTCAACAACGGATCCGAGGGCGGCAGGGATTCCGACCGCGCCACAGCGAGCCAGGAGATCTCCGAGCGAGGAGGCGGCGAGTCCGGTGGCGAGCACGGCGGCGGACGCGGAGGCGGCGAGTCCGGAGGCGAGCACGGTTCCGCAAGTGAAGGTAGTGAAGGCGGCAGCGAAGGCGGTGGCGAAGAGGGCAGCAGCGCCAATCAACTGGCGCCGAACGAGACCTTCGACATGGTCCGCGGCGGCGCCCGGCTGATACTCGGCTACGACGCGGCGAGCAACGCCTTCAAGGGCACCGTGGAGAACACGACCAACAGCACCCTGAACCGCGTCAGGATCGAGGTGCACCTGTCCAACGGTACGGAGCTCGGTCCGACGACGCCGGTTGACATGGCTCCGGGCCAAGTGTTGCCGATCACCCTGCCCTCGACGCAGGCGTCGTTCACCGGATGGGTGGCGCATGCAGAGGTCGGCGGAGGCGAGGGCGGCGGTGAAGCCGCAGGTGAGCATGGTTCCGGTGGTGGTGAAGGCGGCGAGCACGGTTCCGGCGTTGAAGGCAGCCGCGAAGGCGGTGGAGAGGGCGGCAACGGTGAGATCAATGAAGCGGCCATGTCCAGCCCAATCATTCCTCTCGACCAGACGTGGAACGGCGTTCTCGGCGGACTGGCGGTTTCGGCACGGTACGATGCGGCAACCAAGACCATCCACTCGACGGTGCAGAACACGACCTCGCAGAAGCTCTGCTACGTGCAGGCCGAACCCCACCTGAAGTCGGGAACGAGGACGGTGGGAGAGCTTGGCCCCGACAAGCTGGGCGATCTGAACCCCGGACAGCAGGCGACGACCAGCCTAGCGATAGTCAGTGAGCCGAATCTCGCGGGAGTCGCCTACGACGGTTACGTCGTTCACATGGAAGTGTTCGACTGCGCCGGCCCCGGCCCTATACCTCACACGGGAGGCGAGGGCGCTGAGGGCGGGGGTGGAGAGGGAGCCGGCGGAGAGGGACACGGTCCCGGCGGTGAAGGTGGCGGTGAAGGACGTGGCGAAGGCTCCGGCGGTGAATCGGGTGAGTACGGAGTCGAAGAGGCCAGCGCCAATCAACTGGCGCCGAACGAGACCTTCGACATGGTTCGCGGCGGCGCGAGGCTGGTCCTCAAGTACGACGCTCCCAGCAACTCGTTCAAGGGCATCGTGGAGAACACGACCAACAGCACCCTGAACAACGTCAGGATCGAGGTGCACCTCTCGAACGGGACGGAGCTCGGCCCGACGACGCCGGTGAACATGGCCCCACGCGAGGTGATGGGGGTGATCCTGCCCTCGACTCAGGTGCCGTTCACCGGATGGGTGGCCCATGCCGAGGTTGGCGGTGGCGAAGCCGGAGGAGAGCACGGCGTCGGAAGCTCCGGTGGTGAAGGCGTGGGTGAACACGGCGGCGGTCGGGAGTCGGGCGGTGAGCACGGCTCCGGCGGCGAGCGGAGAGGCGGCGGATAGAGTCAATTGGAACCTACCGAGGGGAGATGTCTAACCTTCGCATGAAGTGAGATAATTCACCCTAGGCGGATGTAGTGGATGGACGCGGTGTCTCGAAAGAGGCGCCGCGTCTTGAGACGGCTCATAAGAGAGACCGGCGATGAGCGGCACGGTACTGATAGTCGAAGACGATACGAGGATCGCGAACTGGGTCAAGGTGTACTTCGAGCG
>VXLM01000030.1 GCA_009841605.1 Dehalococcoidia bacterium | reverse complement strand
CTAATGTTTTCAGTGTCAACGTTGAAGAAGAATTGCGCCATGAATGGCGCCATCTCAGGATTAGCAAACGACCTGAACGAGTAGGCAACGTCCTCAGGCCTCACAGGGCTGCCGTCGTGGAAGTTCGCTTCTTTCAACACAATCGTCCATTCGCTGCCGTCCTCGTTAGGCGTCACTGACTCCGCCAATCCGAGTTCCACCTCAGAGCCGACCAGCCACGCCAAGGTGTCGTAGACGGCCCAGAATCCAATGTAGTCGGCCAGGCTAGTGGCGAAAAAGGGATTGAACGTGTCGGTAGCTCCGCCAAGCGCTCCGATGCGCAGCCAACCGCCGCTGGCCTGGGTGTCTTCAGTCGCGGAATCAGCTGCTGTATCGGTAGGAGTTGGCGCAGCGGCGTCTTCACTTGCCGGGGTAGCCTCCGTCACCGCCGGAACGGCTGTGGATGTGGGTGCCGCGGCGGGCGGGACAGTTGGAGCGGCGGACTGGGTAGGAGTCTCATCGCTGCCGCAAGCGATGAGAAACACTAGGAGCGATAAGACCGCTAACCCGGCAATAGCTGCAAGTAATGATGCCGTGTGAGGTCTGCGCTGGGTCTGAAAATTCGTCATGGGTTTTTCCTCTCTTTGGAGATTCAGTGTGTTTGGGGGGAAGGCGCATTCTTCCCTGCTAAGGATGTCAGGATGCGCCTATCCTCCAGTCAAATGCGCGTTGGCGATCCAGCCAGAGCTGGTGGTAGAGGCCACCTTCCTCCCGGATCAAGGTTTCGTGTGAGCCCTGCTGTTCAATCCGGCCGGCATCCACGACAAGTATCTGGTCAGCAGACTGAATGGTTGGCAGGCGGTGGGCTACGACAATCACCGTCTTGCCGTGCAGCAGCGCTACTAAAGCCGTCCTGACCGTTCGGTCGTTTAAGGCGTCAAGGGAAGACGTAGGTTCGTCCAGTAGTACTACCGGAGAGTTCTTCAGGACCGCTCTGGCTATGGATATCCTCTGTCTTTCCCCGCCGGAAAGGTTCGCTCCGCCCTCGCCCACCAGAGTTTCGTAACCAAGCGGCAGAGCCTCAATGAATTCGTGCGCCTGTGCCGCTCGTGCGGCGGCCTCAATCTCCTCATTGGTGGAGTGCGGGCGACCGAAGGCGATGTTTTCGCGCACGGTCGCGCGGAAGAGGTATACGTCCTGAAAGACGACCGTTATATGTTCAAAGAGTTGCTGGTGGGTCAGTTGCCGAACGTCGACGCCTCCAATACGGACTACGCCTTCGGTCGGGTCCCAGAAACGCGAAATAAGGTTCAGCATGGTGCTCTTTCCGGCTCCGGACGCGCCAACGATTGCCGTGGTCGTCCCGGCCTTTGCCACGAGAGAAACGTCCATCAGGACCGGTGTCGAGTCATAGCCGAAGGTGACTTGATCGAATTCCACGTCATGGCCTTGAGGCTCGAAACTTGGCTTCTCCGGCGCATATTGCTCATCGAGGTCCATGACTCGGCCGATTCTCTCAAGCGCGGCGTCTCCAAGGCGAAGTGTTTCGAAGTGGTCCACAAGCGCCACGATCGGTCCGTAGACGCGCAGTACCAGCACGAGAAAGATGAGTACAGTGCTCACATCGGTCGCGCCGCCGAACCACTGGTACGCGGCAAAAGCTATTACCACCGGAACGCCCAACTGCACGATACACATTCCCATGATCCCCAGGGGCAACAGCCGCAGCACCAAGCGATTGTTTATCTCACGGATGGCTCTTACAGCGTGTCCGTACCGGCTCATCCGATCGTCCGTCCGGTTGAACGCTCGAGCGACGGTGATCCCCGTTACGTACTCGAGCATCCGCCCGCTGGAGTCCGCCATGCGGTCTGCCCGCACCAGCGCGAGCGTCTTGAATTGATTGTTTATCCAGAAGAAGACTGGCCCCGCCGCAACGAGGCTCAACGCAACTGAGGCTGCGAGGGCCGGGTCGATCACGAACATGGCCGCAATGACCATGAGTGGCAGCCCGATCGCTCCAAAGAGTGCCGGCACAGCTTCTGTTACATACCTCTCCACCGTCTCAAAGTCGTTGGAGAAGGTGGCCGTCACATCTCCGGTGGAGCTCGAACGGATCGTACCGAGAGGCAGCCGCTGAATATGGTTGAGGGTCGTGGCGCGGGCTTCACCGACAGCGTAGTATCCGCTTATCCATGCGTAGCGATTACTTGCATACCAGACGGCAAACTGAACCGCAACGGCGACCACGGTTACCCCGGTGGCGATCCATGCATGGCTGGGAGTGAGCGTCCCGGTACGCAGGTGGTCAAGTACCCAGACGAGGAAGACCACCGGAATCCCGGCGCACATAGCCTGCAGGAAGCGCAAGGCGATTGCGAGCTTGAGTTCACGACCCCGGCTTCCCATGAGCCGCCAGGACGTCGCCACCGCCCCCACGTAGAATCGCCCAGTGGGGCGCGCCGCTTCCAAGCTCAAGTGGAGGCTCCTCGGCCAGCCGGATGTTCCCGCTCACCTCCCCCTGTCAGTGCCATCGAAGAAGCGGTGGTAAACGCCTCCCACATCTCAGTGTAGAGTCCGCCCCTCTGAATCAAATCGTCGTGTTGTCCACGCTCCACAACCTGGCCTTCGTCCAGAACCAGCGTCTGGTCCGCGCCGGCGACCGTCGTAAGCCGGTGCGCAATTATGATCACCGTACGTCCCTGAACCAGACGGTCTAGGGCGCCTTGAAGCGCGATTTCGTTTTCCGGGTCTGCGTAGGCGGTCGCCTCGTCCAAGATCACGATTGGGGCATCCTTGAGTATCGCCCGCGCGATGGCTAGTCGTTGGCGTTCACCCCCGGACAGGCGGTCTCCCGCCTCTCCTACCAGTGTGTCGTATCCTTGCGGCAGACCTTCGACGAATTCGTGAGCGTTAGCTGCCTTGGCCGCTTCGACGATTTCTTCATGGGTTGCATCCGGTTTGGCGACCCGCAGATTCGCCGCGACGGAGTCGTTGAACAGAAATGTCTCCTGAAATACAAAAGCCACCTGGTCCATCAACTGCCGGATGGGCATTTCGCGTATGTCAACTCCGCCTATTCGGATTGCGCCCTTATCCACATCCCAGAACCGCACAATTAGGCGGGCCAACGTCGACTTGCCTGCTCCGGATGGACCAACGACGGCAGTGACCGTGCCGGGCTCGGCTGTGAAAGAGATGCCTTGTAGGACTTGGCGCGACGCTTCTCCTCGGTCTTCATAGCTGAAGTCCACGTCCCTCACTTCTAAAGTTGCCCCGTTGAGCCGAGATTCCACGGCGACTTCGGGCAATACGTCGGCATCATCAAGCTCGCGTACCAGGCGGGCGCCCAACCCGAGTACTGCGAACTGCGTCATGATCGACAGCACTCGAAGCAGCGGCACCGTAAATCCAAGCCCAACGATGAAATAGAACAGCAACGTAGAGGTGTCGATTCGTCCTGTGTGCCAGAGCCAAAGTCCAAGCGGTACGATGGTCAGAATGGGCGAAGTCAAGATGACAAAGAAGGCCGTAAACGTGGGCAGGAACTCACGCCCCCACTCCGCCTGGTACTGTGCGGCGTCATCTATGGCGGCCTTTGTCTCTCCGAACACGCGGCGAGTTCCGTTGAACGTTCGGACCACCGGCATTGCCCGTACGAACTCGACAACCGAAGCGTTCATACGCGACATGCTGCGGGTATACTCGGTGAGCTTGGCGCTGCCGCGCGTCATCCCGACTCCCAGGATAGGTATTGAGACGAACACGACCACAAGACTCACCAGCGCCATCTGCCAGTCCACTATCGCAAGCCATGCGATCATGAACAGCATTGTCGAGAGTGCTGACACCACGTCCGGGATTACGTGTGCTAGGAACAGTTCGAGACGCTCTATGTCGTCAATAAGCGTTCGCTGAACCTCGCCGGTCCTTCGGTTCGTCAGAAATCCCAGCGGTACGCGGCCCAAACGCTCACCAATCCGAAGGCGCAGGTGCTCCAACGTTGCATATGCGCCTCGATGGGAAGTCCACTCCGCCGCGGCCATCAAGGCGTACTGGAGAACCAGAAACCCCGCCGCCAAAGCGGCGTACATATACATGGAGTCACGTTCCGCGACCCCCGCAATCACATCGTCGACTGCCCGGTAGATAGCCCAAAACGGCCCAAGCAGTGCCAACGAACTCAGCGAGGCAAGAATCCCAGCCGCGGCGAAACTGTGCCAGCCGAATCTGGCAAATGGAATGAGGAGCCGGAGGCCGGTAAAGAGGTTTACGCTATCGGAGGCAGGGCTTGCTGACTCCTTAACCGGTTGGGTCAACAGCTGGTCAGAGGTGCTCACTTGTTGCCTTAAGGCACACTTGGCGCTAAGATTACTATATAGTTACTAAAATATAGATGGTACCCTAATAAGGAATAGATGGTACCCTAATAAGGATATGTAGTCAAAACTTATATCCAGACGACTACCATCAATGTCGCAATCGAGATAGATTGGGAGTTGGTTTCAAAATACTGATATAATATATCAATAAATGTTGGGTATCTCAATTTTGATTGTACAAGTAATGGCGACCTAGAATGATATGACCTCTCAATAGTATTGTCAATATCCCTCGACCTAGAAGACGTATGATCGCCATGATGGAAAGCGCCCCAAGAACTCTCTGGAGCTCACGTAGTAGGCTTTGCCTCGCCGAGAGGCGCTTTAGCCGCGATTGGACAGCCAAAGATCCCATTGGCAGCCTATGTCGAAAACCTGCTTGTCCTCACGCCTGAGCCGGTCGGCCGGGCTTCGTCTGGGATGAATCTGAAAACGGACATCGGTCACAGATATGTACACTAATGTAGGCACGAGCACTTGCATGCTTGAGCGGTCGCAATTGAGCCGAACCGGCAAGAGGCTATATCAGCTTGTAGGAAGTATCGCCCGACGACGATGATTCACCTATCACCACGTTTTGTGGGTGAAAGGGCGTTCTACGCTCTCGCCGGTGGACAGTTCGTTTCGACCATCGGGTCCGGTATGACCCGCTTCGGACTGGGACTCTGGGTACTCGATCGTACAGGGGACGTCACTGCCTATACGACCCTGCTCTTCGCAGCAATACTGCCTCTCGGAGTGGCTTCGCTCCTGGTTGGCCCTCTCGTCGATCGCTGGAACCGTCGGTGGACGATGATCTTCGCCAACGCCGGAGCTTCAGGGCCTACGCTATTCGTCGCCCTGCTGTACTACACCGATGCGTTGACCGTCTGGCACTTGTACATCGCTCTCGTCGTCAACGGCATTGCCAGCGCCTTCATTCTGCCGGCGCTGGAAGCAAGCACACCCATGCTGGTAAAGCCCGATAGACTGGGCAACGCCTCCGGGGTCACCGCAATGCTGCAGTCGGTCGACGCGATCCTCTCGCCCATCCTCGCTGTCCCGCTCTACCTGACGTTTGGCCTGGGTGTAGTGTTCGCCGTCGATTTTGCGACATTTGCAATCAGCATCGTCGCCCTCGTACTCTCTATCGTTCCGCAGCCGGCCCGCGTACTGGAGGAGGCAGGAGCCTCGATCTGGTCTGAGTTCCGTTTCGGTTTCAGATACATTGTGGAGAGGCGTCCATTCCTCTACCTGATCTTCTTCGTCACGGCCTCGATGTTGTTGATGCCGGGCTTCGGCTACGCCCTCGCGACGCCGCTGGCGCTGTCGTTCTCCAACGAGACCGGAGCGGCGGTCATGATGACTTCCTTCGGTGTCGGGTCGCTCGTGTCGGGTGCACTCCTCGCCGTCTGGGGAGGCCCGAAGCGCCGGATGGATGGCATCCTGGGCGCGATGGCGCTCGCTGGTCTTGGTGCGGTCGTGGTCGGCCTGCGGGAGAATCTGCCTTTGACAGCCGCCGGCGTCTTCATCATCGGCTTCGGGTTCGTATTTGCGATAGGACTGAACCGCGTGATCTGGCAGGCAAAAGCGGCCCCGGATGTCCTTGGCCGAGTGTTTTCTCTCAGAGTCATGCTTGGCGTATGTGCCATGTCACTGGGCGTACTGACTGCCGGTCCTCTCGCCGAGCACGTATTTGGTCCACTTATGGTGCCCGGGGGCAGGCTCGTTGATAGCCTTGGTTCTCTCATCGGGACGGGAGCCGACCGTGGCATGGCCTTGATATACATCATCTCAGGTATGTCGCTTGTCGGTCTGGCCGTCGCATCGCTAATGATCCGTCCAATCTGGCGCCTCGAAGATGCCCTCCCAGATCAGGAATCTCAGCCGGTTACCGAGGCCGGCTCGGAACCACAGCCACAGCAGAAGCCGCCCAGAGACTAGCCGCCACCTCCCTCGCGACGGCAAGCAACAGCGTTGGGCCGAGGTCGTTCTGGCGCGGTATCGTAGTCAAGACGGAAGCGAGAGCCAAGGAATTCACGTATCTCGAAATTCCCAGCCTGTTGGAACGCTGGATGGGGAAGAGAAAGTAGCCACACCCTGATAGTTGGCACCATTGCTGGGCTACTCGACGAGCCTACTGTGGACTCGTGGAATTCCTAGCCAAAGCGCCTAAACCTTCGCTGAGGACAGGGACTCGTGCTGCCGAACAGCAGTCTACGAAGACGCTCTGACGACTTGGGTCTTTAGCGGGCGTAGCTGGTGGACTGGACTTGACGAAATCAAGAACCGAGGCCGACTCCGACATCGCCCCGTCGCTGGGCATCGGGACCGTGTACGTCAGCGTCGCCTCGTCTCCCTGCACCTCAATGCCCTCAATGAAGTTGCGGATGAGCACCTTCTTCTCCGGTATTGTCCCGTCCTTCAGGAACTCCCGGAAGTCCGCAGCGTACTGGGCTATCTCCTCGGTGCCAGGCAGCTCCACCCGGCGCTGCTCTAGCTGCGTCTCGGCGTCGTCCCTGGCAGCCTCCAACTGCTCCTCGCGGTGCCTCAGAGACATGATGCGGGGCGACAGGACCTCAAGGGTCAACTCACTGGTCTCAATGGCCTCGTAGAGCTTCTCAAGCCGCTTCCGCACATCGGATAGCTCCGCCTCGACGACCTCCAGCCTGCTGGCAAGCTCACCGGCCATGGCGTCGATCTCCTCCGCCACGAGATGCACCAGGGCCACGATGGTCTCCTCGTTCAGTATCCGCTCCCTGATCTTCTCCACCACGAAAGTCTCCAGCTTCGGGGCGTTCAGGTAGCCGGCGCTGCACGTCCCCGCTCCTTCCCTGAACAGGGTGCCGCAGATGTAGTAGGCGAACTGGCCGCTCTTGGCTCCCTGGGCCGAGTAGGGCCTTCCGCACACCCCGCACTTGAGCAGTCCGCTCAGCAGGTACTTGCTCCCAACTCTACCGGGCCTCTGTACCTTCGGGGCGCGCTCGCTCATCGCCTGCTGAACCTCGTCGAACAGCTCCCTCGATACCAGCGCGGGCCATGCTCCCTCTACCCTCACCGGATCAGGGGCCTGTCCGTCCTTGCTGGTCTTGCCCCAGACGGCGGTTCCGGTGTACGCCTCGTTCCTCAGCACGTAGTGGAGACCACGCTTGTGCCAGCGCTTCCCCCTGTTCGTGATGCCCCGGTCGTTCAACTCTCTGCACAGTTCCTTGAGACCGTTGCCCCGTAGGGACTTCTCGAATATCTCCTTCACCACGGGGGCGGTGGCCGGGTCAACCTCTAGCGAGGGGCGCTCCTTCGCCCCGTCCTGCACCTTGATCTTCCTGTAGCCGAAGGGTGCCTTCGAGCCGAGGAAGAAGCCTCGTGACGCGGCCTCCCTCATGCCCCGGACGACCTCCTGCGCAAGATTCTCCGAGTAGTATTCATCCACGGACTCGATGATGCCCTCAAGCAGCCTGCCGGTGGCGTTGTCCTCGGCTTGCTCGGTGATGGACACCACCCGGATGCCCTTGCGCCGCAGCTGGGCCTTGAACGCTACGGCGTGCTCGCGCTTCCTTGTGAAGCGGCTGAATTTCCATACGAGGATGACCTCGAAGGGGGCCTTCGCCTTGCTGCCCTCCTCGATCATCTCCCTGAACTGGGGCCGGTCGGCGACTCGGCCGCTCTCGGCCTCGTCCACGTACTCGCGGGCCACGGAGTAGCCGTTGGCC
>VXLM01000056.1 GCA_009841605.1 Dehalococcoidia bacterium | reverse complement strand
CCTACCCCCCCCCCCCAAACATTCATGAGGGAAGCACCGTACTCCCCAAACAACGCCGCGACCTCGCGACTACGTTTTGGGTTTGCATTTGCGATTTTGCGGATTGTGCTATCCAACGCTTCGTACTCGAAGGAGACGTCCCCCTGATCTTTTGAGCCTCCCATCAGCTCATTGTCAATGCGACTGGCATCCTCGTAGCCCAACCACTGAGACGACAATCGGGAAAACTGGCCGTACGCGACAGTCGTTCTCGAGTCTCCGTATGGCGGCGAGGTAACAATAAGATCGACGGAATCATGCTCAATCACATTTTCAGGTACACCCGCAACGGAATTGAAACCGTAGATCGAAGGGAGAGGGACTGATTGATCTGGAGTGTTGTTAAGTTGCAATACAGCATCTCTGCTGCAGGTCAATATGCTGACCATGGTAGAAAATACGTCAGGGTTGTGGTCTTTCATGCTCTCGGGCGGAATCCGTACGAGTTTGAATTCAGAATTCTTGGCCCAGGATGTCTTCCTGACTGTGAGACTGAATGCGACCCTGAAAAAGTCGGCGATTAGGGTATCGTCAATAAGGTCGATATACTCACGTATCAATGTCAATTCGCGTTGCACACGGCTGTCGAACCAGTAATCAACATTGGGGAAGTCAGGCGTTTCGACTCGTCCATTCGACGAGGTCACAGCATCAATTTCGAAATCGACGAATCTTTCTAACGCAAGATCAAGTTGGATGATGTCGATTGGTGTCGTCTTGACCTTGGCTATGAGCCTGGCCAGTGGATTCAGATCGGTCCCTACCGATTCCCTGCCGACCAAGAACGCCTCAAGCAGGGTTGTCCCGGTTCCGCAGTACGGGTCAAAGAGAATGCCCCCGGGATATCCGTATTCTTGGATCAGGCGGCGGGCCACTTGCGGAATCATCATCGCAGGATATGGATGAATTCCGTGAGTGTACTCCTTCGTGTTGGCGGTTCGATAGTCCCAATCAGAGACCAGCCGTGGTTTGTCTTTCAACATTGGTTCGCTAGTCATGTCCACGTGAAGGAGCCTGACCTGCATCTTAGCATCCCGGTCCGACACATGCGAATCGTACCGACCGATGACCTCGCCGCATATCAGACGGTTTCCGTATATGCCTGTTAGGATCTCGGCGATTTGCTTTTCATTGTCCATCGCATGAACGCTCTGCTCGTTCGGAGGCCCCGCCTCGAATGTGTTATCTGAGGCCAATTGCGTATGCGCTCCTTGTTAGAAATAATGTTCTAAGAGTATAGCATCATTTCTCGCCCTGTGCACGAACGCACGTTAGCCCCCACGTTGACACCTATATGCCGCACGCATAGAATCTGTGAATTCCAACGCCGTTCGTTGGACAGTGAGGTCGGGCGAATAAGCCCAAGGAGGCATTGATGGGAACGAAAGCGTATGTGTTGATCGAGGTGGCCGTGGGCAAGGCCAAGGCAGTGGCGGACGAGATCCTCAGCCTCGAGGGAGTCAAGACCGTCGACGTGGTCATGGGTACCTTCGACATAATCGCCGTCGTGAACGCATCTGACGTGAGCGCCGTCGCGTCCCTTGTGACGGGCGACATCCACACCATCGACGGCGTCCTTCGCACTCAGACCTGTCTGGCCGTCGTTGCCACCTAGCATACCCCCTGATACTTCCGCAGAACGAGGCACAAGCGCCATGATCAACGAGACGGCGTTCTCGATGGACACGTCGAGCATCAAATACGGCCCCGGGGTCACCCGCGAGGTCGGGTACGAGATGCGCCGTTTGGGCGCTCGCCGCGTCATGGTCCTGACCGACCCGCGCATGGCGACCAGCGAGGCGACCACGGTGACGCTCGACTCACTGAGGGCCGAGGGCGTCGACGCGGTGCTCTACGACCGGGTGCGCGTCGAGCCGACGGACGTATCGTTCAAGCAGGCGATCGAGTTCGCCACGGACGGCGCTTTCGATGGCTTCGTCGCTGTCGGAGGCGGCTCCAGCATGGACACGGCCAAGGCGGCCAACCTGTACTCCACGTACCCTGCCGACTTTTTCACGTACGTCAACGCGCCCATCGGCAAGGGCGAGCCTGTGCCGGGGCCCCTGCGACCCCTCATCGCCATTCCCACGACGACCGGCACGGGCAGCGAGACGACCGGCGTCGCGATCTTCGACCTGCTCGATATGAAGGCCAAGACGGGCATCTCGCACCGCGCGCTCAGGCCGGTCATGGGCATCGTCGATCCCGACAACGTGCGCGACCTCCCCCCGATGGTCACGGCGTGCAGCGGCTTCGACGTGCTGAGTCACGGACTGGAGTCATTCACCGCCATGCCGTTCGGCCAGCGGGAGGCCCCGCAGAACCCCGGCTTGCGTCCGTCCTATCAGGGCTCCAACCCGATCAGCGACGTATGGGCGCTGAAGGCCATCGAGATGGTAGCCGAGAACATGCACAGCGCCGTCCACGACCCCGACGACGCCGACGCGCGCGGGCAGATGCTCCTCGCCGCAACGTTCGCGGGAGTCGGATTTGGCAACGCGGGCTGTCACCTGCCCCACGGCATGTCGTATCCCGTCGCGGGCATGGTGAGGGACTTCGTCCCGGACGACTATCCTCACGAGGAACCCATAGTCCCGCACGGGATGTCGGTGATCCTCAACGCTCCCGCCGTGTTCCGGTACACCGGCCCGACCAACCCTGGGCGGCACCTCCACGCCGCACGACTGATGGGGGCCGAGGTGTCCGGCGCGGGACTGGAGGACGCGGGCGACGTTCTCGGCGACATGATCGTAAAGTTCATCCGGGACATGGGCCTGCCCAACGGACTCGGCGCGGTGGGCTACACGGAAGAAGACGTTCCGAACCTCGTCCAGGGCACGCTGCCCCAGCACCGCGTCACGAAGCTGTCACCCCGTCCCGCCGAAGCCGGCGACCTCACGCAGCTCTTCCGCGACTCCCTCACCCTGTGGTGACCTAGTGGTCCAACACCCTAGTATTGAAGGGTAGCGAGGCTACGACTTGGTAGGGGCGGGTTTGAAACCCGCCCTGTCGTTGTACAATCCAATTCCGACCCCGACCGCTACCCGTCATTCCTGCGAAGGCAGGAATCCAGAGAATCTGATAAGGCGAGTGCACAGCCATATTGCTCCAATCTCGCCTATCCGTCATTTCAATGATCTCGGCCCACTAGGTTTTAGTCTGAAAACGTGCCCAATGAGCCACCGAATCCGTTCGTGGTGAGCTTGTCGGACCATGAACGACCATTAGACAGGCTCAAAGTAACCGGACTCACCACCAACCGCCCTACGAAATTCTTTCTACTTCCTTCTTTCTCACTCCCTCGGCGGCTCGTGGATGCCGGCGTTGGGATCGTGCGGGTTGCCGCCGAAGAAGAGGTAGGCCAGCATATCCTCCCCGATGTTCTTCGTGTAGTGCTTGAGGCCCGGCGGCGTGTAGACCCACGACCCCTTCGTGATGACGCGCTCCTCGTCGCCGACGCGCATCTGTCCCGTCCCCTGCAAAACGTAGTAGAACATCGGCGTCTGGTGCTCGTGCGACTCGTAGACGCCGCCGGGGTGGAAGCTGTTTACTCCCAGCAGCCGGTCGTACGTCTCCGAGCCGGGCAGACGGTCCTCCATAGCGCTCATGTCGATGGACTGGTAGTGGCTGCCGTCCACCGCAACCAGCGTATGCCCAAATTTCTCTTCCTTGAAATTCTTCCATTCGGACTCGTCGAATATGTATTGGTACATGGGCCGTCTCCTTCCTTCTCGACATCGAGTTGCGCGTACTTTCTCACATAGCAGAGTGTGCGTCCAGTTCAGAAAAAACCCCCTTATTGTCATTCCCCCGTACTGGGATCTTTGTACAACCCCCGATAGGAGCCCGGAAATCCCTTCCCCCTTGATGGGGGAAGGTTAGGATCGGGGTGCCGGAAATCCCTTCCCCCTCGATGGGGGAAGGTTAGGATGGGGGTGACGCCGCGCTAAGGTATATCTGGAGGTTCCGCAAAGGTCCCCGAAGGCACCTATCCATCTTTGGCCACTGCCACACCGTCATTCCTGCGTAGGAACGTCACCCCGTACCCCGATACGGGGTAGGAATCCAGTCCCCGTTCCCTGCCGCCATTGGCATGACAGGGTGTAAAATGTTCCACACCATGGAGACTCCCCTGACCACCTGGATCGACAGGAACCTGAACGGCTACACCGCCGGACTCGGCACGGCGTTCGGCCTTGCCGTTGGCGGATACGTCGCGTTCGGGGTGCTCGACATCCATATCCTCCCCCGCATCGTCATCACGTATCTCGGAGCGGTCGTCGGCGTGTTGTTGGCGGCGGCCATAGCGACCCCCTTCACCCGCGACCGGGGCAAGCCCACCCTGCTGTAGAGTCCCGTGACACGAGCCGACATCCCCCAAGTACGGTGCGAGCAGTCATGACCATCGACGTGCGTGACAAGCTGCTGGACGCCCACATCCACGTCCACTCGCCGGATTTTACGAAATACCCGCTTGCGCCGGGATTCGAACGGTCCGACCTCTGGTACCCGTCCATGACGACCGACGACTACGCCGGATACGCCCGTCGCTTCGGCACGGTGCGGGCGAATCTCGTGCAGCCGACGTGGTACGGCCTCGATCACACCTACATCATCGACTGCATCGCCCGCGCCCCGGACCAGTACGTCGGGACGGGCATCGTGCCCGCCGTGAGCGACGTAGCCCTGCCGCCGCCCGACAGGGCCATGCTCCGCCTCTCGCAACAGGGCATCCGCGCCTTTCGCATCAGGGGCGGGAGCGCGCGCGGCCGGTTTGGAGGCAAGACGAACTGGCTGGACTACCCCGGCTACGACGCCATGTTCGAGGCCGCCGCAAACCACGGCCTCGCGCTCAGCTTCCTCATAGGCCCCGACGACCTGCCCGAAATCGACCGCATGTGCAGTCGCTTCCCCGATACAAGGGTCGTCATCGACCACGTCGCTGGCATCCGAGTCCGCGACGGCCGGTTCCCCGCCGACCACGTCGACACGCTTTGCAGCCTCGCGCGACACCGCAACGTCACTGTCAAGCTCGGCCCTCTCCACGTCTTGGGCGACCAACCCCCGCCATTCCTCGACCTGCTCCCACTCCTCCGCCGCGTCATCGACGCCTTCGGGCCCGACCGATGCATGTGGGAGACCGACATCGGCGGCCCCGTCCCCATGTCCCACCCCGAAGAGGTCTACGCCGCGACAGTCAAATTGATCCTCGACCACGCCGACTTTCTCAGCGACGGAGACAGGGAGTCGATTTTGTACAGGACGGCGCAGAGAATGTTGTTTTGGGGGTGAGGGGGTTTAGCTCAAGTTACCTAGATAGTGCGCTTCGGCTTATGACTAAGAAACTATCTCAAAATGCACTCCGACGAGCGTTCTCCACACATGGGCTCAGAAAAAGACACGTTCGCCCTGAGCTTGTCGAAGGGCAGTTCTCTGCCGACGCACATTGTTTTGAGATAGTTTCTAAGTCATTGACATAGTTAGGCTTGTTGGCCGCCAGAGGATACTTGCTCGCCAACAAGATCGCTTTCGCTGATCGTAATGCGGCTAGCTGGCTTATCCTTGCTCGCCGAAACGGTATCGGGGTTGATGTCTATCGGGACTATGAAGTAGGTCTTACCCCCATGAGTGACGCGTGGTGGAAATTCTTGCAGGGACTGTTCGTTGGGAGAGATGACCAACCTTTTATCCGAACAGTTAAGTATGACCAGATAGCCGAGGCTCTCGTTGTAGTCGTTAGCGTAGCTTACGACTTGATGAAAGCCTTGTCGCAGGTTGCTTTTGCCCTTGCTTCTCTCAGGATCAAATATCTTCACTTCAAGGACCAAGGGATCGTCCGAACCGAGCAAAGCGACAATGTCAGCCTCACCGGATGGAGATGAAGGTTGTGAGAACGGGTAGTCAACTCCTCCTTCGAAGAGGCTAGCCCTCAATTCTCGATCAAGGCTACGTTCACCGACAGAAGTGTTCGCTTGGTAGAGACTGAATAACTCCTGCCGTCTGAACCACTCGGCCTTAAGTTTGAAACGTTCGATCAGATAGAGGACATTACCCCCGTCATCGATCTGGTCATGGAGGAAGTTGACCAAAGGATCTACAACTGCCTCAGTGAAGTCACGAAGCATCAGATCAAACTTTGTTTCGGAACTGAACGCGTGTCCCCATCGCATCCACTCCCGACCATTCTCGTTGTTTTCGCATCTTCTGAGGATGCGGTAACACACCTTAGCCCTTCCTTCCTCGGATTCGGGAAATTGCACTTCCCTAGCACTAGTTTGTTCCGCAGCCCATTGGTCGAAATCAACGGAAGTGCTCACATCCAACGTGATTAGCAAGGAGCGAGTGTAGGGATTGTCACACAGGAATTGGAGCATATACCGAAGCTCGGCATCGTACGTTCGGTACCCGGTCTTGAAGAGGCGGTTTCTTCTCTCTTGGAGTCGAACCCTGAGATCGCGTAAATAGAACATTGGCCAACCTACATCTTGATTTTGAAAGTCTTATTGAGTTTCTTGATCTCACTCCGGATGTCCTTTATCGCCGATTCAACGTCTTCTTGACCTCTGTACACACTGGCATCAGCATCTACTAGCTGGATTGTCACCTTGCAACACGGACAGAAGGTAATTGCCTGCAAGCGTACCGATTGAAACTCCACGTCCATACCATAGCCGCATTTGGGACATTTTAAAGTTACGAACAGACCGTCGAACAAGTCCAATGTAGACATCTCGTATTCTGACGCATGCACGTCTCGACTATTGTACTACCGGCTTCCCCCATATGAGTTTATGGCACGAATAGGACTGCCTCAGATACATTTACCCAGCTAGCTGCTCAGCTAAGCCCCCACCCGCTCCATCACCTCCGGCCCATCATTCCTAAACGAATTAACCAGCTCCGACACCTCGTACACCTCCATCGCCCCATCGTCGTACGGAACTAGAACGCTCGTGAGCGCATCCGGGTCGTCCACGCTCCCGTCCAGCCAGAAGTCTTCAAGCTCGCGACGCAGGATGACGGGCATCCTGTCGTGGATGGGGCTGAGGATGTCGTTGGCCGACGTCGTGATGATGGTGCATGAGGGGATGACCTCGCCCTGCGGGTCGCGCCACGTCTCCCAGAGTCCAGCGAACGCGAACGGCTCGCCCGACCGCATGACGATTCTCATGGGCCTCCTGTCCGCTCCGACGCGCTGCCACTCATAGAACCCGTCCGCGAGAATCAGGCAGCGTCGTCGACGAAGGGCGTTGCGGAACGAGGGCTTCTCGACGACCGTCTCCGCCCGCGCGTTGATCATGCGGCTCCCCATGGACTTGTCCTTCGCCCACGAGGGGATCAGTCCCCAGCGCATGTAACCTCCGCGCCGCGGCCCACCCACGACGGTGAGGACGTTCTGAGTCGGCGCTATGTTGTACCTTCGCTCGAAGGCGTCCCAGTCCCCGTCGAACTCGAACCGCCCGGCAAGCTCACCCAGGTCAACCGTCAGGCTGAATCTTCCGCACATGCCGGTATTGTAGCCTCTTTGAAAGATGGAGGAGATTCGCCCCGATTTGACACCAAAGAACATGCGTCCTATCATACTCACATGCGGCAATCCAACCTACCCCTCTCCCGTCGTGGAAGAAAGTCTGCCCCGTACTTGATACGGAGGCTGAGGTGAGAGCAACATCCCCTCTCCCGTCGTGGGAGAGGGTTAGGGTGAGGGTAAAACCTGCCGCAAAACTTTACAATAACGAGGGAAATGCAACAAAATGCAACACCATGCAACAAATTCCGAAAATGAACTCTCCGAAAAACAGGTGCTCGCAATCCTCCATCAGGCCGCGACCTAGCATGTCAGGTGTGCCGTCGATTTCATCTCCAACCTTCGCTCGAGGCCACCTCCCTAAACGACAAAAGTGGCACAAAATGGCACGCTCTCAAGAGAGATTTCTCCGGTAGACACCTACAAATAGATCCTCATCTGGTCGCCACTAGGTGTGCCGGCAGTGCCATCGACCTCATCTCCCACCCTCCCACTACTTTCTCCTCTGCGCTCTCCGTGCTCTCTGTGGTGAGTCTCCTTGAC
>VXLM01000029.1 GCA_009841605.1 Dehalococcoidia bacterium | reverse complement strand
GCTTGAAAGTCTGGCAGGTCGAGTTGCGCTCCTCGTTGTCCCTGCCGAGGAGTTCATCGAGATCGAGTACCGTGACGGCCTTCGCAGTCAGAGCAAGCTGGAGTTCCTCGGCGGCAAGTCGGAGTTCGTCAAGCTCGGCGTCATGGACGACGTGGACATCGCCATGATGACCCACACCGAAAACCAGGACTGGCGCTATACGCCCGGCACCAAGCTCGGCGTCGGAGCGAACAACAACGGCATGATAGCCAAGCGGATTCAGTTCAACGGCGTCGCGTCCCATGCTGGCGGCTCGCCGCACCTCGGCGTCAACGCCCTCAACGCAGCCAATATCGCCCTCATGGCCATCCACGCCCAGCGCGAGACCTTCCGCGACGACGAGAGCATTCGCATCCACCCGATCATCACCAAGGGCGGCACAGTCGTCAGTTCTGTGCCGGCCGACGTTCGCATGGAGACCTTCGTGCGTGGATCGACCATAGAGTCCTACATGGCCGCCGGCAAAAAGGTCGACAGGGCCCTCCGCGCGGGCGCGATGGCGGTCGGCGCAAGCGTAGACATATCGACCATCCCCGGCTACACGCCCCTCGCCCAGGACGAGACGCTCACCGAGATCTACGTCTCGAACGCGGCCCAGCTTGTCGGCGCCGACAAAATCGCGCGGATGGGTCACCGCTCCGGCTCGACCGACATGGGGGACATCTCCCAGATCATGCCTGCCATCCACCCCTACGTCGCCGCCGCGACTGGCAAGGCCCACGGCAATGACTACGTCGTGCTGGACTACGAGCTCGCCGTCACCACCGCCGGCAAGGCCATGGCTATGACCATCGTCGACCTGCTCTTCGACGACGCGCAGAGAGCCAATTCCATCGTCCGCGACTTCCAGGGAGGGATGACCCGCAGCGGCTACCTCTCCTGGCTCCGCGACATCTACTCCGAAGAGACCTACACCGAGTGACCGCTGCCGCGTCGCTCAAGGCCCTCGCCCAAGCCGCCATCGACCGGCGGCGCGACTGGATCATCGACATCGCCGAACAGGCCCTGCGCAGCCCCGAACTGGGCTTCCGTGAGTTCGAGACATCCCGACTCGTCAGCGAGAAGCTCACGGAACTCGGCATCGAGCACTCCAGGAACGTCGCGATAACGGGCGTCACCGCCTCACTGCGCGGCGGCAACAACGGCCCCACGGTCGCCGTCTTGGGCGAGCTTGATGCTCTGCCGTTGCCCGGCCACCGGTACGCCGACCTGATGTCTGGAGCCGCCCACGCCTGCGGCCACAACTCCCAGATCGGCATCATGATCGGGGCCGCGGTCGGTCTCATGGTGCCCGAAGTTCTCCGAGCACTCTGCGGAGACATCGAACTGATGGCCGTCCCCGCCGAGGAATTCGTCGACGTTGAGTACCGTTTCGACCTGCGAAGAAAAGGGAAGCTCCGCTTCCTCTCCGGCAAACAGGAGTTCATCAGGCTCGGCGCGTTCGACCGCGTGGACATGGCCATGATGGTTCACACGTCGGCGACCGCTGAGGACGCGAAGTTCTCGCTCGGCGGCACGACCAACGCGCACGTCGGCAAGTACGTCCGGTTCCTTGGCAAGTCCGCCCATGCCGGAAGCTCGCCCCATCGCGGCGTGAACGCTCTGCAGGCCGCTCTGGTCGCCCTCCATGCGGTGAACACCCAGCGGGAGACATTCCAAGACCCGGACATCGTGCGCGTCCACGGCATCATCACCCACGGCGGCGAGGCCGCCAACGCCACGCCCGCCGAGGTGCGCTACGAGGGCAGGGTGCGCGGTCGCGCCATCGACGTGGTAGACGATGCCGCCACCAAGGTGGACCGCTGCCTCCGCGCCGGCGCTCTTGCTCTAGGGGCCTCGGTCGAGATCGTCACCATCCCCGGATACTTCCCGCTCTTCAACGACCCCGGACTCTCGTCGGTGTTTAGTGACAACGCCGAGACCCTCGTGGGAACGTCATCATTCGCGAGTCAACCGAGCAGTCAGCCGAAGGGCGGCTCGACCGACATGGGCGACCTCAGCCAGATCATGCCGGTCATCCACCCATACACCGGCGGCTTCTCCGGCACGGGACACGGCGACGACTACCGTGTCATCGACTACGAACAGGCCGTCGTCAGACCGGCAAAGGCCATCGCCATGACCGTCATCGACCTCCTTACCAACGGCGCTGAAAAGGCCAAGCACGTCATCGAGAACTCCTGCCCTCCCATGACCAGGGAGAGCTACCTCCAACTCCAGGACTCCCGAATGACCGAAGAAACGTACACCGGATCGTAGGGCACGGTCATAACCTGACAATCCTCGGTACTCACCACCTCTCTCGCTCAGTTTTGACGTAGAGAACATTTGTACGTTAATATGAGTGAGTGGACAACCGCCGTACCCGCCTCACACACTGCGGACTTCATGAAGATGAGGATAGTGGCACTAAATGGCACAAATAGAAAGAGCATTTTTGTTGGAACACGTGCTCGCGCTTCCTCCCCTAACCTGATCTTGACCTCTCGACGAGTCTGTTCAATGCCATAGCGTGTGTCACGAGTGCCATTTCACGTAGAGGCTGTCTAAAAGCCTCCGTTCACCCTGAGCTTGTCGAAGGGTGAAAGCGTAATTCATGGTTCGACAGACCTGTCCTGAGCCTTCGAAAGGCTCACCACGAACGGTTTCGATTGATTTATTGGACACCCTCTTAGGGACCTGTGATGTGCTCCTCCATTGCAATGACCTCAAGAGTGCTGCTTTCGGATCGCCTTGACAGGACATCTCCATTCCAATTCACTCGCCTCGCGACAATTGCCTTAGCTTTTTCTGCGAATGTATAATGAGTGTTCAAGTTCGTACACCACCAGCCCAAGGGAGGCGGACACATGGCCATCGACACATTGACCGAGACGGGTACTTGGGTAACCAAGTCGGGACTGGCGCAGATGCTCAAGGGCGGCGTCATTATGGACGTCGTGACCGCCGAAGAGGCCCGAATCGCCGAAGACTCCGGGGCCTGCGCCGTGATGGCGCTGGAGCGAGTGCCATCCGATATTCGCAAGGACGGCGGCGTTGCACGCATGGCCGATCCCACCAAGATAATCGAGATTAAAGAGGCCGTCACGATTCCCGTCATGGCGAAGTGCCGAATCGGCCACTTCGTCGAAGCGCAGGTGCTCGAAGCCCTCAAGGTCGACTACATCGACGAGTCCGAGGTGCTCACCCCCGCCGACGAGGACAACCACGTTAACAAGCACGACTTCACCGTCCCGTTCGTCTGCGGTGCGCGCGACCTGGGGGAGGCCCTGCGACGCATCGGCGAGGGAGCGGCCATGATCCGCACGAAGGGCGAGGCAGGGACCGGCAACATCGTCGAGGCCGTGCGCCACGCCAGGACCGTTCTTGGCGAGATCCGCCGCATCCAGAACATGACCGAAGATGAGCTGATGGCGACCGCCAGAGACCTCAGAGCCCCCTACGATCTCGTCAAAGAGGTCCATGACACCGGCCAGCTACCGGTCGTGAACTTCGCCGCCGGAGGAATCGCGAGTCCCGCCGACGCCGCCCTGATGATGCAGTTGGGAGTCGACGGGGTCTTCGTCGGTTCCGGCATCTTCAAGTCGCAGCAGCCGGAGCTCATGTCCGCGGCCATCGTCAAGGCCACCACGAACTACAACAACCCCGACGTCCTCGCGGAAGTCTCGCGCGGCCTCGGCGACGCCATGCCCGGCCTCGACGTTCGTACCATGCCCGTCGAGGAGCAGCTGGCAGTCAGAGGCTGGTAGGCTTGACGAGAGTCGGAGTCCTTGCCATTCAGGGCGACTTCCTGGAACATCGCCTGATGATCGAAGGGCTTGGAGTCGACGCGCCCGAAGTGCGGCTCGGCAGGGACTTGGCGGGCCTGGATGGTCTCGTCATTCCCGGTGGGGAGAGCACGACCATCGTCCAACTCCTCGACATCTTCGACATGAGGAACACGGTCGTCGGACTCGTGCGAGAAGGATTGCCCGTGTGGGGCACCTGCGCTGGAATGATCGTCCTGGCCGACCGCCTCACCGACTACCGCCCCGAACCCCTCCACCTCATGGACATCGAGGTTAGCAGAAACGCCTTCGGCAGCCAGGTCGACAGCTTTGAGGCCGACCTCGAAGTGGACGGAATCGGAGACGCCCCGTTCCGAGGCGTTTTCATCCGCGCCCCTGTCGTCACCACGGTCGGGCAGGGCGTCGAGGTTCTCGCCCGCCTCAGCGACGGTCGTCCCGTAGCCGTGCGAGAGAAGGACATGCTTGCAACCGCGTTCCACCCCGAATTGACCGGCGACTCGCGAGTCCATAACCTCTTCCTGAACATCGTGAGGGGGTGTCTTTAGAGATGTTGCCAAGCGACATTATTCCGTTCGCCCTGAGCCTGTCGAAGGGCACTTCATGATTCGAACATCACGTCCGGCAGATGTCATTCGCTACGGCGTTTTCGGTGGCCCTGCCCCGGGCAACCGGGCATACCCTCTCGCTTCCGTAGGTAATCAATCTTCGCCGACTATGTCCAAGCGCGAGGTGATGTCCTCCGCAGCCTCATTGCGTAGCAAGAACACCCATTCGTTAACCTTGGCACATGGCCGCTATGTACCGGCAATCGTCGCCGCGAGACCCCGTGCAACCGTCCGGGCCTGGGAAATGACGCAGCTGCTCGTCGATTCGCCCGACGGCGCCACCTGCCGCGATGTCTTCGGCATCCTCTTCCGGGAGATAGCCCATCGGGGAGGCGAGAGACTCTTTCTCCGTCTTCGCGAGGACGACCCGCTCGTGCGGATCGCGGCCTCCTGTGGCTTCACCAAGTACGGCGAAGAGACGCTGTTGGCCGGGCCCAAGGTCAGTTTCCCCGGTGTGTCGACAGAGAGCGTTCGCGAGGTAAAGCCGGTGGACGAGCATGACCTGTTCCGGCTCTATAACGCATCTACGCCTTCACGCGCGCGCTTCGCCCTCGGCATGACCGCCGACCAGTGGCGTGCCGCTCGGGAACCGGCAGGCTGGAGAACCCGCGAGTACATCTATCGCCAAGACGACGCGGCACAGGGCTGGGCCCAGGTCATCCGAAAAGGCCGATCAGCCATACTCACCCTGATGAGTCATCCCAATGCAGACGACGCGATTCCCGCACTCGTCACGCACGCAATGTCCCGCTCATGGGGAGTCGGCAACTGGTACGTCTTGACGGGCGATCATCAAGGCCGGTTGCAAGCCCTCATGGGACAGCGCGGCCACTGGGAGGTCGCTCGATACGTCACCATGGCTAGGGCGATCACCAGTCCTGTGACCGTAGCTGAAGCAAGACGGGCCGTCCGCATCTCCGGACTCAACCCCGCCGTCGACCTCTCCGAACGCTACCAGTCGTCCACCAGAGAAAAATCATACGCGGCACGAAATTCGTAATACTTTCTACTCACTACTTTCTACGAACCATGCAACAATGGATTGAAACAGACCTCGAGGAAGTCATCGAAAAACTCCCTCCTCGGATCGCGGAAAAGCTCGTAGACAGGGAAGACAGCGACGAGCTTCTCGAAGTCGTCCTCGACCTCGGACGTACGCCCGAGGCCCGCTTCCCCGACGACACCGTAGTCCTCAGCGACCGGGAGATCGACCACAACGACCTCGAATACGTCACCCAGAATATCAGCCCCTTCGGCGCCGACAACAGGGCGGGCATCGAACGGACCCTGCACCGCATCTCTGCCATCAGGAACCGCACCGGAAAGGTCGTCGGCCTCACCGTTCGCGTCGGTCGCGCCGTCTACGGCACCATCCGCATCATCGAGGACATCGTCCGCACGGGAGAGAGCATCCTCCTGCTTGGCAAGCCCGGCGTCGGCAAGACGACCATGCTCCGTGACGTTGCCCGCGTCCTCGCCGACGACGCCGGCAAGCGCGTGGTCATCGTCGATACCTCCAACGAGATTGCCGGAGACGGCGACATCCCGCACCCCGGCATCGGTTCTGCCCGCAGGATGCAGGTCCCGTCCCCCGATCAGCAGCACGCCGTCATGATCGAGGCTGTCGAGAACCACATGCCCGAGGTCATCATCATCGACGAGATCGGCACCGAGCTTGAGGCCAACGCCGCCCGCACCATCGCCGAGCGGGGAGTCCAGCTGGTCGCCACCGCCCACGGCAACACCCTCGAAAACCTCGTCCAGAATCCGACCCTCTCCGACCTCATCGGCGGCATCCAATCCGTCACGCTCGGAGACATCGAGGCCCGTAGACGCCGCACCCAGAAGACCGTGCTCGAACGCAAGGCCCCGCCCACGTTTGACGTCCTCGTCGAAATTCAGGGACGCAACAATGTTCTCATCGCCCTCGACGTAGGAGAGACCGTCGACAAGGTGCTCCGGGGCTTCCGCGTCTCGCTGGAGAGCAGATGGGTCGAAGAAAGTGGCGAGGTCCGCCGCGCGCAGTTCGAGCGAAGCCCCTCCATTCTCGTGCAGGGTAACACCATGGGCGCGCGAAGCCGCTTCGACTACCGTCCCGTAGAGCAAGTCCGGGAACAGGTCGCGCCGCCCCCAAATATGGGTGACCAATCGGTCGAAACGTCTGATGATGAAAACGAAGAAAACGGCTTGGTCTCCGTCATGCCCTACGGCGTCAACAAGGGAAAGCTCCAGCAGGCAGTCCAGGCCGTCAGCGCGCCGGTCAGAATCGTCGACGACCTCGAAGACGCCGAGCTCGTCCTCACCACCAAGAGCTTCTACCGCCGCCGCACCAACGCCCTCCGAAATGCAGAAGACCAGGGCCGCCCCGTCTACGTCCTCCGCAAGAACACGACCCAGCAGATTCACCAGTTCTTCCGCGCCATCACCCGTGACGACGGCGCCCACCGCCAAAACCAGGCCCGTATAGCGGGAGCCATCCGCGAGGCCGAGCAGGCCGCCGAGTTCATCAAGCAAGGCGAGCGCCACGCCGAGCTCAGCCCCCAAAGCTCCTACGTCCGCCACCTCCAGCACCAGATAGCCGAGCGCCACGGCCTCTCATCCTCAAGCTCCGGCAGGGAACCCACCCGCCGCGTCGTCATGTTCGACGGATGAACATGAAAATCCCCTCTCCCTTGACGGGCTGACAGGAGTAGGTAAGACGGATTTGTAGCTACGATCCTGCCTCGTCTCCTTGTCATTCCGATACCACCCACTGTCATTCCGAGCGCAGCGAGGAATCTAAAATGCTCAACCTCCATCATTTGGGCCATTGAAAAATAGGCAGAGATGAGTACTAGCATATCCCCTCTCCCGTCGTGGGAGAGGGCTAGGGCCTGCCCCGTACACGATACGGGGGTGAGGGTTCATCTCATCAACTCTGAACACTTACGACGACATCACACCGACTTGGTACCATGCCACACGCCAGCGCATTGCAAAGGAGCGATCCATGAGCGCAGCAACATCTGACAGGTTGATACGCTTGACGATTCAGTTGGAACAACAGCCCGAGAGAGGCTATACCGCCACCGCTCCGCAGCTACCCGGACTGGTGACCGAAGGCGATACCGTCGCCGAAGCCATGGCAAACGTCGAGGACGCTCTGGTGGCCCTCCTCGAACTCTACGAAGACACGGGCAAAGAGATACCGAACGACTTGATCGTCGACGAGAAAGACAAGCGCCGTATCAGCCATCAGGCCCTCATAGCCGTATGAACTACCGAGAGGTAGCCGCAAGGCTCGTCGAGCTTGGCTGTGAAGAGAAAACGAGAAGAAGCAGAGGATCGCACCGCAAGTGGTTCAATCCCATCACCCGTAAGGTTGCCGTTGTTCCCGATCATGGTAGGAAAGACCTCATGATCGGAACCGTCCGCGCCGCTGTCCGCGATCTCGGACTGGATTAGACAGAGTTCAACAAGCGGCGCTGAAGAGTGGGAGAGTCTTGGAACGAATTGTGCCTTGGCGAGTCAGATGGCCGAGCGCCACGGCCTCTCATCCTCAAGCTCCGGCCGCGAACCCACCCGTCGAGTCGTCATGTTCGACGGGTGAACATGAAAATCCCCTCTCCCTTGACGGGCTGACAGGGGTAGGTAAGACGGATTTGTGGCTGCGATCCCGCCCCGGCTTCCTGTCATTCCGATACCACCCACTGTCATTCCGAGCGCAGCGCCTGTCATTCCGAGCGTAGCGAGGAATCTA
>VXLM01000024.1 GCA_009841605.1 Dehalococcoidia bacterium | reverse complement strand
TGGGCGCAGGAGATTTGAGGAGAGCTTTCCCTAGTACGAGAGGACCGGGAAGGACGGACCTCTAGTGTACCGGTTGTTTCGCCAGAAGCACCGCCGGGTAGCTATGTCCGGATGTGATAAGCGCTGAAAGCATCTAAGCACGAAGCCAACTCCAAGATTAGATCTCCCAAAATGACTTCGGTCAGGAGTAAGGGCCCAGGTAGACTACCTGGTGGATAGGCCGCAAGTGGAAGTCCGGTAACGGATGTAGCTGAGCGGTACTAATAGCCCGAGGACTTGACCCACATTACAACCCGTTTATTCAGGATTCGGTTACAATACATCGCCGCGGGGTGGAGCAGCGGCAGCTCGTTGGGCTCATAACCCAAAGGTCGCAGGTTCGAGTCCTGCCCCCGCAACCAGACCAACAGTACGCTCCCGGCTTTGTCGGGAGCTTTCTCTTTTCCTCATGATTTCTCGAATATCATTTTCCTTCCTGATACCCATTTTTAATTCTGAACCTCAACCTCCCCGGAAAGGACATCTCCCGATACAATGCTCGGGCTCAGGTCGACTGCAAGGATGTGCTCATGTCGGTATTCACCTCGAGAAGGGAGCGTCGCCTTTGGACATGGACGCTCATCGTCGTGGGCGTCCTCTACTCCACTCTTGGCGTGACGCCGAAGGTGGCCGCGTCACTGCTATCCAAGAACCTCAATGCGGCACTGTTCGTCGTTGGCATGATGCTGGTCGGAGCGACTATCATCAGCCGAGGCCTGAAGATTCGGTTGTCGGGAGCAAACCTGGGAATCGTACTTGGTGTCGCGGCGGCCTACGTCTTGGTGTTCGTACGATTCACCAGCACCGAGGAACGCAGTCATCTTATTGAGTATGGGGTCGTAGCCGCCTTCATTCACGAAGCTCTCGAAGAGAGGGCGAGGCAAGGCAGGCCCGTTCCCTTCCACTCCGTTCTAGCCGTCCTCGCTACGGCGCTAATCGGAGTCGTCGACGAATTCATACAACACTTCATCCCCAACCGCGTGTTTGATCCACAGGACATTTTCTTCAACACCTTGGCCGGCACAATTGCGGTCGCAGCAATCGCCGCGCTGGCTTGGGCGCAGAGACGGACCGACTCATCCCGGCCAGCTCAGTCAAGTCAACCTGATCAGGAGTGAGATGCCGACGCTAGACTCCGCTCCTCCGATTTGCTTTAATTCGGTAAACTTTCGCCGAAGTATGACCAGTGTGCCCTACCCTCTCCAACTTTGCTTTACGCCGTTTGGTTGTGGTGGTAGCGCTTTGCTTGGTCGCGGCTTCGGCGGCTTGTGAGGAAAAGCCTGATATGCAATGGGACTCTCCGCCCGCGATGGAAATCGATTCCGGGAAGCAGTACACCGCGACCATTGAACTGGAAAAGGACAGCGGCAAGGTCGAGGTGGAGCTCTTCGCGGACAAAGCCCCGACTATCGTGAATAATTTTGTGTTCTTGGCCCGGCAGGGCTACTACGACGGCGTCACGTTCCACCGGGTGATCGAGGGGTTCATGGCCCAGACGGGCGACCCGACCGGCACGGGTCGCGGCGGGCCCGGATACCGCATCGACAACGAATTTCACCCGGAAGCCCGGCACGACGGCCCTGGCGTTCTCTCTATGGCGAACGCTGGCATCCAGGGAGGTCGCGGAACGAACGGGAGCCAGTTCTTCATCACCTTCGTGCCGACGCCTTTCCTGGACGGTCTGAATCCTGACGGCTCGGCGAAGAACTGCTCCCGCGAGTCGTGCCACCCGGTATTTGGACGGGTTGTCGGGGGTATGGACCACGTCTTCGCCATCAGCCCGCGCGACCCCGGTTCGGCACGGGAGCCGGGCGACCGCATTCGGACGATATCCATCGTCGAGCGGTAGGTCTCATCGGGCGATTCCCCTACCCTATGCGTTTGGTGGAACGGCCTTGACGCCGTGTGCAGTACAATCACGCCATGAGCTACGTTGCCGACCTGCACGTCCACTCGCGGTACGCCTACGCCACGAGTCGTGACCTTGATTTCGACAGCCTCGCCAGGCATGCGAAGATCAAGGGTATTGATCTGCTCGCGAGCGCAGACTTCACGCATCCCGAATGGTTCGAAGAGTCCCGTCTAAAGCTCAGCGACGCTGGCACGGGGCTGTTTGAGTATGGCGGAGTGTCCTTCATCCTGGGAACGGAAGTGGAGTGCCACGGAAGGCAGGGGGGACGTGGCCGTCGCGTCCACGTACTGGTCTTTGCCCCGGATTTCAAGGCGGTGGAGCGCATTAATGCGGCCCTCAGCCGATACGGCAGGCTCGACGGGGACGGACGCCCCGCTCTTGGCTTGCTGCCTCGTGAGTTGCTTACGCTTATCAAGGGCATCGACGAGAGGTGCTTCCTCATCCCCGCCCACCTGTGGACGCCGTGGTTCGGCCTGTACGGCTCGAAGTCGGGGTACGATTCACTGGAGGAGTGCTTCGGCAGCGATGCGGGTGAGATTCCGGCCATCGAGACGGGGCTGTCGAGCGACCCCGCGATGAACTGGAGAGTACCATCGCTCGATGATGTGGCGATTATGTCGTTTTCGGACGCTCACTCCGCCCCGAACCTGGGACGTGAGCTGACCGTAATGAATGGGGAGATGACACACGACGGCCTCGTTCAGGCGATGCGGCAACAGGATATTTCGTATACGGTCGAGTTCTACCCGGAGGAGGGTAAGTACCACCACTCGGGGCACCGCGCCTGTCACGTCAAGATGAGCACCGAGGAGGTGCGGGAACGGGGAGAGGTCTGCCGGTCGTGCGGACGGAGGATCACGGTGGGAGTGTCGTACAGAGTTGAAGAACTGGGTGGCAGGCAGGTGGACACATGGGTTGGAGACGATGGACTGATCCACGGAGACACGGGGCGTCCGCCCTTCAAGTCGCTGGTGCCCCTGCGGGAAGTCCTGTCGGAGAGCCTCGGCGTCGGGCCGAGAACGAAAAAGGTTGGCAGAGTGTACGATCGGCTCATCGAGCGGTTCGGAACCGAGATGTCGGTACTCATAGAGGCTCCGATTGCGGAGATCGACTTCGCTTCGGACGAGCGAACGGCGGAGGGAATCGAGCGCGTACGGCGTGGAGATATTTTTATCGAGCCGGGATACGACGGCGTGTATGGTACCGTTCGTGTGTTGGGCAGCGAAACGTGAGAGGATGGGAGGAAATGCTCTCCAGACGTACCACGCCGCACGCGAATCTTCCGGCGTGGCATAATACCTGCTCCTGGGGGTGAGATCATGCGTCAACAGTCCATTGCCCTGCGATATGTGACGAGAGAGGACGTCGCTCGTCTGAAGAGTTGGCTCGAAGACGACGAGGTGGCCGAGAGCTGGTTCGGGCGCTACTCCTATGGTGATTCGGCCCACTTGGGCTACAACCCGGCCGAGGTCATTGAGGCCGGGGAGGACGAATGGGCCTCCACGTTCGGGGACCCTGCCCACAGCATCCTGTCGATCTACACCAAAGAGGAACACATCGGCGAGTTCCATGTGGCTATCGAGGAAGCGTGGGGAGACGGGCAAATCTCGATCCTGATCGGACGGAAGGACCTGTGGCACAAGGGGTATGGAACAGCGACCATGAGGGCGGGCCTCGATCTGTGCTTTGGACAACTGGGGCTGTACCGCGTCTGGGTCGACGTGCCCGAGTACAATACATGGGCCAGAAGGATGTTCGATCGACTGGGCTTCAAGCACGAGGGTACGCTGCGAAAGAGCCGTCCCCACGAGGGCGCGCGGTTCGACTCGGTGGTGATGGGTATGCTCTCAACCGAGTATGGCGCCGAGGAGCGGCAGGACTCGGACGAGGTGTGACCAGAAGCCGCATCCCCTTTGAGCCGGTCAGACTTCACTAATCCGTCGAAGTTGAAACCGGCGGAGCGGCAAGACGGTCAAGCAATGCCTGCCGCTTGGCGAAGTAGTCGACTTCCCGAATCTTGCCCTCATCCAACGCCCGTTCGAGGTCGGCGATCTGCTCGACAATAGTCGCGCGGTTATTGTCCCCTTCTGAAGCGCCCGAACCGGAAGCCAAACCCCCAAATATCCCACATCGGCGGGCTACGGCAATAGCGATGAGGGAGACCATCAGAAGGCCGAGCAGTGCCGGGGCAGCAAGTTCGTACGGGACGTCGGACGCTATCGCCTGCGTCCTGTCCCAGAGGGTCGCTTGAGGCAGGGAGGAAATCTCCAGTTTTGCGCGGGACTGGCGGGCGATGTCGGATACCTCGATGAGCTGATAGTGCTTGTCGCCGATCTTCACGTCGCCGGGGTCTCCGAAGTCAGCGCTCGAAAGGTCGCCGATCTCGTAGGGAACGAGGATGCGGGCGTTTTCCGCGCCGTACAGGTAGGACTTGTCGAGCGTGACGGACTGGCCTTCGTAGCCAAAGTGGTAGGCGAACATGACCTCGTGCTCGCCCGGCGGGATGTTGGCCGGGACGGCGAACCCGCGATCAACCTGAATGGCGTCGGCTCCGACGAGGGAGGTGTCAATCTGGAGACCCTTTGCGCCCGGAGGCAGGCCGAACCGGAGGAGGTTCATCGGCTCGGCTCCCGGGACGTATGTCCGGTCGCTTGCATTCACCACGTTGACGATCTCCAAGGCGTACACGTCCCGGGCGATCTTGTCGACCTGGGGTATGAGCAGTGAGGAGCTTGACACTGAGAGGAGCGACTGGTCGTCGGACGTCTCGTAGATACTGACGGTGACCGGCGGAATGGACTCAGGGCGAAGGTCGATGTCGGTGCCGTAGACGACGCCCTGGTAGCGAACAGTCACACCATAGAGGGCCTGGGGATCGAGGGGAATGTTCTCGAAGCGGAAGTTGCCCTTGGTGTCGGTTGTGGTGGTGGATTCCTCATAAGTGTTCGCCGTCTGGCGGTGGAGGGTGACGGTCAGGCCGAAAGCGGGGAGGGAATTGCCGGTGCCGTTGACTATTGTGCCGGTTACGTCACGGAGTTGGGGGGCCTCCTGTGCGGCGGCGGGAAGTGTGCCCACGGCGATGAGGAACGCTACGACCATGACTGCCAACCTTGTCCAACCGCGCGTATTCCAATTCGCTGTTATGCCACCGCGTTTTCGCCGGACGGCCCTAATGGATTCCCGCCTTCGCGGGAATGACGGGAGAGGTTTTTTGTGTGCGAATGCACTTGAAGGAATGCGATGTAGTCGCAGCAAGCTATTACTACTCGTCGTTTGTCCGCTCATCGTCTTCCGGTGAGGAGCCGGTGATGCGCTCGCGCACTGCTTTGACTTCACTAGCCACGTTGGCGAGAAGCTCTTCTTCCTGCTGGTCCTCCAGTTCCATGGCCTTCATGATGTTGGCGGCTTCGAGCATGTACTGCTCTCGCAGGTCACGGTAGTCGTCTTCTGCCAGATTGCCGATGACGTACTCCAACTCGGTATTCTTGAGTCCGGCGATGGCGGCTTCCCATCGGCGGGTCAGTTCAGAGTAGGTGGAGGTCTCGTCGCGAAAGACGGATGACAGGCCTCTTCTGAATAGAAAGGGGTAGAGTATGGCCGCGGCAGGTATAAGGGCTAGGAGGACAGCAATGAGAACAAGCATGATTGGTCGCCTCTACACGCCCGCGAGTCGAACGCCCTTCGGAAGGGGAAGCGTCGCGGGAACCTGCCGGCGGCGGGGCGAGAGGGCGAGGATGGTGCCCAGCACGAACAGAGGTCCGGCCATCCACATCCACCACACGAGAGGATTCACGTATACGCGGAACACGGCGGCCCCGTTCTCGCCGAACTCCGACGGGACTATATAGAAATCTTCGACGGGCGTGCTGCGGATGGCTGCGTGAGTGGCACCAACCTCGTGGCTGATGTAGAAGGTCCTTCGCGCGTCCATGCTACCGACTTCGCTGCCTTGTCGAGAAATGTCGAACCGAGCCGTCATTTCGATTCGATCCGAGAACGGCCGCGAGCCGAAATCGACGTACGTGAAGTCGTAGCCGCCGAGCGAACGTGTGTCGCCCAAGGACATGTTGAAGTCGCGCTGTACGGAGTAGAACGAGGAGCCGATTGCGCCAATGGCCAGCATGGCAATTCCGAGGTGGACGATGTAGCCGCCGTACCGTGGGCGGTTCGCTCCGAGCAGCCGTGCCAAGGCGAGCGGATAGCTCTCTCCCCTGCGGTGCCGGACGCGGGAGCCTCGCAGCCACTCGTGTCCGATGGCGACGAAGGTGATGACGCAGATGACGACAGCCAGCAGCGGCAATGGCTCACGCAGTCCGAGGGCCAGCAGTCCAACCGTTGCGATGGCCGCACCGGCCAGCGGGACTCTCAGGATGGTCAGGACGTTCCGCATATTGGCCCTTCGCCAGGGGAGCAGCGGGCCGACTCCCATGAGGAAGACGAGCGCGAGGAGGATGGGGCCGTTCACCCGGTCGAAGAAGGGCTTGCCGACGGTGATGACCTCATCGGACGCCGCCTCGGAGAAGACGGGGTATATGGTCCCCCAGAGGGTGATGAAGGCGACGGCGAGGAAGAGGACGTTCTGCGTCAGAAAGGCGCTCTCGCGGGAGAGCATCGAGTCGAGGCGCTCCCGGCTCTTGAGGGTGTCGATGCGCCACATGAAGGCCGCGAGCGAGGCGATGAGGGTGAATGCCATGAATCCGAGGAAGACCCAGCCCATGGTCGACTGCGCGAATGAGTGGACGGAAGGAACGGGGCCACCGCGATTGATGAACATGCCCATCTCGGCGAGCACGAAGGCCACGGAGACGAGGATGATGTTCCACATGCGGAACATGCCGCGTCGCTTCTGGACCATGATGGAGTGGACGAACGCGGTCATGGCGAGCCAGGGCATAAGGGCGGAGTTCTCGACGGGGTCCCACGCCCAGTAGCCTCCCCAGCCGAGGATGGTGTACGCCCACCACGAGCCGAGGAGAAGTCCGACGGTGAGGATGAGCCACGAGACCATGCCCCATGTTCTTCCGAGATCGACCCACTCGTCGCGACCTCCGCGACCGGCCAGAAGTGCGCCGATGGCTATGCTGAAGGGGATGGCAACGGAGATGAGGCCCATCATCTGCATGGGGGGATGGATGAACATGCCGAAGTGAATGAGCAGCGGGTTTATCCCCTGTCCGTCCAGCGGGACGATAGCAAGGCGTTCGAGCGGATTGGCGAGGAAGACGATGACGCCCAGGAAGAATGCCATGACGAAGGCCATGACGCTGGTCGCGTACGGGGCAGTGTATGGGAGCCTCCGGGACAGACCCACCATGGCTATCGCGGTGAGGAAGGAATAGACCGTGGCGATGAACAGGAGCGACCCTGCGTTGCCGGCATAGAGGGCGACCCAGGTGTAGACCTGCGGGAGGGCGAGGCTGCTGTTCTCGGCGACGTAGCGTACGGAGAAGTCGTGGGTGACGAAAGCGTAGACCAGCGCCAGCGTCGAGATCGCAAGAAGCAAGGGCACGGTCATCATGCCGTAGCGCGCGCTCAGCACGAGAACGGGCGCGTGCATCCGCGCTCCGAGGAAGGAGGCGACCGTCACGTATCCCCCAACGACGAGGGCAATCGGCAACGCGACGAACCCGGCATCAACCAGCAACGGCTTCTCCCGAGTCTCGCTTGTCCGTCGCCGTACGTGCAGCAGGTTCGCCGTCCGAATCGGACCTCAAGGCGACTTCGATACGTCGGAAGTAGTCGTCGCGCTCGGCCTCGGTCAGACTTGAACCGTCATCCGGTGTGCCGTTGCTCCGAGGAGATGAGCGAACCGCGAAACGAAGGACGAGATATAAGGCAATCGCAGCAGCAAGAATTCCTACCGGGGGAACGACCCAGACGAGCCAGTTGAGGCCCTCGCGCGGGGGTTCGAGCAGGACGCTGGGGCCGTATCGCTCCACGAAGAACTCCCTTATCTCATCGTTCGTGCTCCCCTCTGCCAGCTTCTCATCTACGACGCCGCGCATGGCCTTGGCGCGGGGATGCTGGGACTGGTCGATCGACTCACCGGGGCAGACGGGGCACATGACGGTCTTGTTGATCTCCTGCGCGCGGGCCTCCAGGGCCGGGAGTTCCTCATCAGACGCGCAGGCGAGGGTGAATGACATGATCGCGGCGAGGAAGAGCGCGAACGCCGAAAGGGGGATGAGTGTGTTGGGCGCGGGTGCTGTCATCTGCCAAATCAGCGTACCACAAAGGGGGAATTCACCGCAGAGGACGCGGAGGGAAAGAGAAGGTAGAAAGATGGGAAAGTAGAAAGT
>VXLM01000130.1 GCA_009841605.1 Dehalococcoidia bacterium | reverse complement strand
TTTGCTCTGACTGCGAAGGCCGTCAGGTTACTCGATCTCTATGAACTCCTCGGCAGGTACAACGAGGAGCGCAACTCGACCTGCCATACTTTCAAGCACGCCGGGGGCCTGAAGGCCCATGGCGACGGTGAGCAGCGAGCCGATCTGGGTGTGATGGCCACAGGCGTGGGCGGCGTGGGTTTCGGGGTCGGCAAAGGGGTGGCCGGGGACGATAAGGGAATCGAGCTCTCCGAACACTCCGACGGTCGGGCCGGACTTGCCTCCGGTCATCATGCCCTTGAGTCCAGTCAGGGCAAGGCCGTCCTCGAAGGGGATACCGAGTTCCGACAGCTTCTGCGCAACGAACCGGGAGGTGCCCTGTTCGCGGAAACCCGGCTCGGGCGTGTTGAGGATGTGCTTGGCTACATCGAGCGCCTCGCCTGCCCGCCGGTCGATCTGGGCCAGTACGGCGGCCTTGGTCTCTTGGAGGTCCATCCGGCTTCCCTTCTCGGTGGTTGTTGCGGGAACGTACCTTACCACACGGAGGGACGCGCAGGAGGGATGATTCGATTCGTAGTAGGGGCGATTCGCGAATCGCCCCTACGGGGGGTTGGCCGGGAATTATTCCGGTGGGTGTGGCGTCAGTCGCTAATCCCAGTAGTTGGGGTCGAGGAAGTGGACGCTACCGTATCTCTTGGAGCGATTCCCCTGATTGTTCATGTTGTCGATGCCATCCTCGAAGTAGAAGGCCTCCCTGGTGCCACCGAAGCCGGAAGGGAAGTGGTTCTTGGGGGTGTTGCGAACGTTGTTTCGCCGCATTCGGATTCCCCTGAAGATGCCAGTGAAGGCGAGGCCGCCTATGTGGTACTTGCTCTCAGCGATCGTGCGGTATATCTCCTTGCCGAGCTCGATTCGTCGATCACTGAACTGGGCGATCTTTCGGCCCTCGGTCCAGAGGCCCTGCATGTGCTGTAGGTTGCCGCTGGTGTCCGCAGGGTACGTCTCGGAAGGCGCGGACGGGCGGAATTCCTGGTTTATGCCGGGCGACATGCCCTCACGCCCTCCCGTCTGGTAGTACTCTCCGATGGTGGGAGCAAGCTGATTTCCCTTGACCAGCGGGATGAGTCTTGTCCACGCGACCTGCCAAGGATTGTCACCGTAGCTGGATGAGAGCATGACGAAATACTGCTTATTCCGCTCGGCGGCCTTGTACGCGCGCGCGCCTTCTCGAACGATGAGCTTGACGCCGATGTTCGCCCAGTCCGCCTGGAGCAGCTCGACAATCGAGAAGTGCTGGTCGTAGGCCTCAAAGTAAAGGGTCATCGGCCCCGTGCCGTCCTTCCGATCGACGTAGCCGTCGCCGTCGCCGTCGGTGTAGCCGATGCCGGCGAGAAGCTGCTTGGCCTTCTCCGGGTCGTAGCCGAGATCCAAGTTGGCCCACTCCTCGCCCGGGTAGTAGGGCGTGGTCGGATGGGGAGTCCAGTTCTGCGGCGAGCCGAGGCCTGCCAGGACGGTCTCGTTGGTCGTGGCCCTGTTCCAGCCGTAGGACAGCGCGAGGCGGAAGTCGTGCGTGCGCAGCGCTTCGCCGATCTCGGGATCCTCGTTGTACTCCTGGTTGACGAGGACGGTCGTATCGCCGCCTGCGGCAGACCGATAGATTTCGAGGCTGTAGTCGCCCTTCTCGGCGTTGGAGAGATAGAGCGGCACCTCGGACAGGATCAGATCGCCGCTGCCGAGGTCGCACTCCCCCGCCATGCAGCGGAAGACGGCCACCTCGCGGCTTTCCACCTGGAAGGAAACGACACCGTCCATGTACGGAAGCTGGTTTCCGAGGGGATCGACTCCCATGAAGTAGTGGTTGCGGTCATACTGGTTCTTAGCATCCGACAGCTCGGTGGTCACATAGCCGCCGGGCCACGGAGCATAGTGAATTCCGTCGTAAATGTACTCGGGATCGAACTCCGTTGGGACCGGTTCCGATTGGACGCCAATCCAACGGCGCTTCTGCTGCATCTCCTCCATCAGCCCCTTCCAGGTTTCACGGGAGTAGAAGCGCATGAGCTGACGGATTTCGTCTTCATCGCCATACTTGGGGTGATAGCGCTTGTATACGTGGCTTGCGGAGTAGAAGCACGGGCTCCCGCGCTGGCATCCCTTGGTGCCGCTGTAAACCGCGCCGCTCTTCGACTCGATCAGATTGAAGGTGGGGCTGTCGAACGTGAGGCTCCAGTTCAGGTCGTCGATCACCTTGAACGTCGGCCCGTTGCCGGTAATGGGGTTGACGAGCGTAAGCGGAAGACGCGGCAAGTACTCGCGGTTCAGGTTGAGGTCCTCCCATGCGAACCGGAAGTCCTCGATGGTCAGCGGATACCCGTCCGACCATCTCGCGCCCCTGCGGAGCGTGAAAGTGTAGGTCGTGCCGTCGGCGCTCAGCTTCATGTCCTTGCAGATGCCGACCACCCGCCCGATGCTGTCCGCGTCACGCCGGAAGCAGCCGGTGGTAGTCAACGAGTCGATCCTGCCGGGGACGAAGGACGTTAGACGCATGGTGCCGCCGTAAATGCCGACCTCGTTATCGAGCAGGACTACGAGGACATCTTCCTGGATTGGGAGACGCTCCTCGATGGGGAGAATCTTGCCTTCCTTTACAAGCTCCGCCGAGAAGGGGGACTCATTGAACCTTGTGGGGATTGGCCCGTCCCAGGCGTAGGTAGGGTATCCCCCCGGGGGAATTTTCGGCGCGACGTAGGTGCCGTCGTCGAACATCTGGGGAGCCGGGAGGTCTTCGCGATCGGGTGAGACTGCTACGAACCCGTCAGGCTCGGGTGCGCCGCCACATCCGAGTCCCGCGATGGCCATGACCGCGGCTATGAGTAAAAGGCCACCGGTCCGCATGACGATAGTCGGCCACATTGAACGTCCTCCTCTATTAGAGCGGCCCTGCAACTGTACGCTCTTTGGACTCAGGCCGCATTACCCGCTCGACGCATCGTCGAGGCTCTACTTTTCAAAAACCTGGATTCGTCCCACCATTCCGGGGTTGAGTGTATCGTAATACTCGATTGTGCCCACCTTGGAAAACAGGATGTAGCCCGACCGCTGTCCCTCCTCGATTGGGCCTGTATCGAACGATCCGTCCTTGGCGGTAACCGTGTGTGCGATATCTCCGAGGTTCCTCCAGCGTATACGCGCTCCGACGAAGACGTTCAGGTCAGGATGATCGCCGTCGTATATGTTCGCGGTAACCTCGCCCGAGGTCGGGGTCGGAGACGGCAGTACCTCGCCGTCGGGGCCGTTGTCGCAGCCGGGGGACGCCAGCGCAAGCAGTGGTACCGAGAGGAACACGAACAGGAAACGACCGACCATTCAGGTACCTTTCGCAGGCAAAGCACTCACGGTTCGATGCGGATTGCACACGAACGTATTTTAGGAAGATATGAGCGGGCATGTCAATCTTGTGAGAATTGTGACATGCAAGTGAGCGTCCACGTGCAACCAACTTGGGATATAATGTGTCCCGCCCTCGACGCGCGTCGAGGACGGCCTGCGACATCCTAAGGCGCCAGCAATCATTTGACGGGACAATGAAATGAGAAGTCCGCTCATAAAGGTTTTTACGATGCTCCTCGCGTTCGCGCTGTCGGCCACGTTAGCGGCCTGCGGCGAGGAGACCAGCGAAGTTGTCGGCATCCTCAAGAGCAACGGATTCAACGTGGGAGCCGAGAGCGACGAGCGGCTGGTATTCATCGGCGCGCCACAGGACACCAGCGTCAAGGTCAACGGCCACGACGTTCTGATCTACCGCTTCCCCGACCGCGACGATCTGCGCGAGGGCATCATCGCGATAGAAGACATCATTAGTGCGGGTACGGGCCTTTGGGGATACGATCAAGAGAATCCCGGAGCTTCCTACCACGAGCGCGGGCTGTACATTGTCTACTTCGGAGACCATCCCGACGCCGACCGGATCCGTCAGGTGATGGACGACAATATCAAGTACCTCGAAATCGAAGAGGAAGAAGAGTAGCCGTTCATTTGGAAGGGTGTCCACGAAGTCACTGAAACCGTTCGTGGTGAGCTTGTCGAACTATGCGGCTCAACCCATGGACGGCACCCTGCCCTTCGACAGGCTCAGGGTGAACGAATTGTCATCTTGAACGGGCCCTCAACGCGGCTTTCGCGCGACGTAGATGATGTTGAAGGGCACCTTGCTCATTCGCTCGTAGTCTGACTCCCAGATCGCCCCGCGATAAGGAATTTTGGTTTTCTCGGCATCGGACATCCGGTGGATGGGATGCGGGGGAGGCTCCAAGATTCGCTCAACGGAGAATCCTGCGCCGGTTAGGGATGAGAACATCTCCTCGATTGTGCGGAAGAAGGTGAGGCCGCGCTGGCCGTCGGTCTCGCCGACGTCGTGCCAGACCTCGACCGGCAGATTGAAGTAGTTTCCGACCAAGAGACTGCCCTGCCCTTTGTCCCACTCGAAGGCCGCCAGGGGATGGACGGTTGAGATCACCGCGATGCTGCCGGGTCGAAGGACTCGATGCCATTCTCGCAGACAGCCTTCGATGTCGGTGACGAACTCGATGCCGTTCGACGAGATGATGATGTCGAACGAAGCTTCCGGGAACATCGTTAGCCGCTCGATGTCGGCCTGAACCAAGGCCACGTCCACACCTTCGCTCATTGCGAGACGGCGGGCGTGCGCAATTTGGTTGGGCGACAGGTCGACGGCGGTTACGTTGGCTCCCCACTTGGTGAGCGCGATGGAATTCTGCGCACCTCCACAGGCAAGTTCGAGGACACGCTTGCCCCGCACGTCGCCCAGCAACCGGAAGTCCTTCTCGCCGGGGATCAGCGGGCCGTAGTGAACGTCGTCGGTGGAGATAACGGCGTGGCGTTGGTACCGGTCGGACATCTCGTCCCAACCGGCCATGACGGCGCGTTTGAGGGGGGAGTCAGTCACGGTGGGAGGATGGTGTGAAAATGGGCGCCGAGCGGAGGAGGGCGACCACAAGGGTCGCCCCTACGACAGGTTTGCCGGGACATATCTTCATACCGATGGAGGAGCTTATGTAATGGTCTGCTTGGCACTTTACGTGTCAATGCCCATGAGGCGGGCGGCGGTCCCTCCGATGATCGATTGGCGCTCGCTGTCGGAGAGGAATTTGCAGTGGTTGAGGTACTGGCCGAGGGTCTGTCGGTAGGTGCAGAACCGGCCGACCATGGGCATGTCGGTGCCGTAGATGAGCCTGTCAGCGCCTATGCGCTCGATGCACTGCTGCAGGGCGGCTTCAGTCTCAGTCCAGGGGTACTCGAAGAGGTTGCCGATCTGTATGGCAAAGAGAAGCTGCAGGTGGCACCGCGGGGACTCGAACACGTCCCAGAGGTCGTCGGTAAGGACGACGCGGTCATCCTCGACGTAGCTTCGCCAGGGGAATCCGTGGGTGATGACCGCGTTGACGTCGGGGTATCGCTCCATCCAGCGCGCGAGTATTCTCTGTTCCTCGATGTAGGTGTCCCTCTCGGCCACGGTGTATCTTGATTCGTCACGAGCGCCAAGCAATGTGAAGTAGACGGTCGATCCGGGAGTTGCTATGGCGTCCCAGAATGGGCGCATCGACTCGCCGTCCCACGGCTCGGTGTTTCCGCCAAGGTAGTAAAACTTGGCGTGGAACTGGTATCCGGCGGCACCGTCGGTTGCCAACCATCGAGTCGCCTCAGCCATCGCGGCGTCGGGGTCGTCCAGGATGTGGGCTTCGGGAATGTTTACCAGCCACTTCAGGCGGTCGGGATATTGGCTTGCTGCTTCGGCCAGGTAGTCGTTGAGTCTGCCGAGCTGGGTGGAAGTGTGGAGCAGGGCAATGTCGACGCCCGCGTAGTCCATCTCGGTGACCAGGAGCTCAGCCGGGGCGTCGCCCCGGTAGAGCATCGGCGGATAGTACTGCTTGGTGTAGGTCTCGCCCTCGTAGTCCCACGTGATGCGGTTCCGGTGCACAGTGAACTGAACGTCGTGAAGCTCCCTCGTCTCCGGGTTGATGAGGGTCGAGTTGTCGGCGGGAGCGCGATCTCTGACCCGCCACACGGGCTGGTGGTGTCCGCTCATCTCGCGTTGGAATTCGAGCCATTTCTCCTCAACCGAGGAGTATCCCGCCGCCTCGTCTCTCGGGGGAAAGCAGTATGCGTGGCCGTCGATAATCATGCCGGCTCCTTCAGAGGGTGTTTGGGGGTACAAAGTACACCAAGGGAGTGGGAGGCTACAAATGGAACCGCCGATATTTCTCCCTCCCCTTTACTTACAAAACTCACAGCAATCCGAGACGGAGGTACTTTTCCACAAAAGTTCATAAGAAGTCATAAGGTTTGCCCAAGAAGTTACGTTCACATTACACGCATGTTGTGGCGCATGTCGTAGGATTGAAAGTCAATTCGCACAAGAATTTGGAGATGGATGACCCCGACACTCGAACGAACATCCGATACTGAGTACGTCCTCACCTTCCGGCCCGAAGGCCGGCGCAGGCGCACCCGGTACGTCATCGCGTTCGACCCCTTCTTCCAGTGCTGGGGCGTCGATCCGCCGCTCCCCGACAGGATGAGCGACAATAATCTCACCCTCCGCGCCGCCGTCGAGCAGCTCGTCCGCCATGAGGGCATGATCCGCGAGAACCTCGACAACGCCGACTTCGAAGCCGAGTACTCCGACGCCCAGGCCTACCTCCAAAACGGAGACGCTCAATGAGACGGGTGCCATGATTGAGGAGGATGAGGAGGAATGAGCACCCTCACTAGCCTCCGCCGCCTCAACAAGCAAAACAACTAGATGGCCAAGGAGTAAAGCTATGGATGACAAACAGCTTGACCGCATAGAAGAGATTGTGTATCGCAACCAGGGCGCGCTTGCAGCCCTCACGGATATCTTGGCCATGGTTGCGAAGGGCGAGGCGTGTCTCGTGGAACATGACCTCTCAATTCGAAGTCAGCGGTTTCCTGACCCAGCTCCGCCGTCCGAACAACAAAACCACCATTGGCTTGGCTATACGGAGACTTTCAAGCGATTCGGCGGGACGTATAAGGTTCGGAAGTTCGGCTCACCGGAGACCCCCTGAAAGGAGAACGACATGTCCGTAAGCCAACTGATCCGCGACACCGGCTGGTTCGAGGAGAACCCCAACAACCGCGAAGATGGCATCATTCCCTTCGTTTATAGGTGGAGCGGGGACGGGCGCACAATATATGTCCAAGAAAATGGCGAAGATTTTCAGGTATATCGTGGACAGGCAGAGTATCCCAACAATGAGAGGTTACGGTCCTACCTGGAGTCCCAAGCATACCACATAACAAGAAGGTACTATGCCCTGCGCGGCGAAGAAAATATCCGGCAGGTTCTTCTCATCATCGAAGCAGGAAGACGAGCGGGAGCCGAATAAAAGGAGAACGACATGACCGAAGCAGAAAAGATAGATCGTGTCTACTCAGCGCTTGCGGAATGCGCTAGAGAGCAGAAGCTAATCTCATACTTATGTTTGTCCACAAAGAGCGGGGTTGGCTCTGCGCGATCTATAGGGCTTCAGCTTGCCTACATCGCCGGTTTCTGCGCCGGGAGAAAGTGGCCCCACCTTACGTCATTGGTTGTCCAAAAAGGCACTACTAGACCAGGATCAGGATATGTTCCGATTGGCGGTTCATTGGAAGAGGATAGGGAATACGTCTACGCATTTGATTGGTCGACAGTATCCATCCCATGAAAGGCTCACTCCGCCAGCGCTTTCCTGGCTTATGAGAGCTCACCGTCGACTAGGGACGCGGCATCATCGGGGCCTTTCCAGCTATGAGACGTCGCATGGAAGACAGGGATTTTAGATTCCTCACTCCGCTGCGCTGTGTTCGGAATGACAGGTATGGTTGCCGACTGCGTTCGGAATGACAGGTATGGTTGCCGACTGCGTTTGGAATGACAGGTGGGGTTGCCGACTGCGTTCGGAATGACAGAACTTGGAGTTATGCAAGGTCTCCCGATGCGGCAGGTCGACCTATGCGAACCCTATGGTCGCAAAGACGAACTTTGAGATGTGCCTCTCATTCGATTGAGGGCGCAGTCCACGCAACTCGCAGGTAGTGCTCCGCAGATACGTCCATGAGCCGGGGAAGCGCTAAGTCCATCTGCGACACCTCCATTTTTGCACCCCGCCGGTTGGTAGCTGTCCAGGCTTTGTGAGAGCGCTCGACACACACAGCCACCGTCATACCCGCGAAAGGAGACCTTTGCGTAACCTCCAGATATGCCTTAGCGCCGCGAATTTCACCCCCAT
>VXLM01000079.1 GCA_009841605.1 Dehalococcoidia bacterium | reverse complement strand
CCGTATCGAGTACGGGGCAGGCTCTAGCCCTCTCCCACGACGGGAGAGGGGATTTGTTGGTCAGCGTTGATGGTTGATTGTAGGAATATCGTCGGCTGCCGGCCACCATGTAGATTCCCACCTTCGGGACTTTTACGTAACCTTCAGATATTGACTTATCGCGGCGAATTTCACCCCCATCCTAACCTTCCCCCATCGAGGGGGAAGGGATTTCCAGGCTCGCATCAATGAGCTCCCTTCGCGGGAATGACGGGTAGGGACGCTGTGCCTTGGCATTTATGGCGTAGTCACAACGAATTGGCATTTATACAGATGCTTCGACGAGGGGTTTGATGGCGCTTAGGTCGGTTTTGGCTCGGGCGATGTCGAGGTCGTACATGCGCTGGAGGTTGAGCCAGTAGTCGGGGGTCATTCCGAGGGCGCGTCCGATTCGGAGGGCGGTGTCGGCGGTTATGGACCGTCGGCAGTGGACGATGTCGTGGATGCGGATCTGGGGAACGTCGATGGTCTTTGCCAGGCGGTATTGGGTGATGCCCAGTTCTTCGATGATTTCGGCGAGGTGTTCTCCCGGATGGATGGGTTCGGAGGCGTTCATGGGTTTTCTCCTTAGGGACTATGTCGAAGCTATCGGGATTGATGTTGAATTGCCCTTCGACAGGCTTCTGAATAACTGCTCGCGCCTAGGTGGGGGCATCACCCTCACCCCTGCCCCCGTATCGGGGTACGGGGCAAGCCCTCTCCCGCGACGGGAGAGGGGGTTTGTGGGCCAGCGTTGATGGTTGATTGTACGAATATCGCCGGCTGCTGGCCACCATCTGGATTCCTGCCTTCGGGAACTTTTACGGATCCTTCAGATATTGACTTAGCGCGGCGAATTTCACCCCCATCCTAACCTTCCCCCATCGAGGGGGAAGGGATTTCCAGGCTCGCATCAATGAGCTCCCTTCGCGGGAATGACGAGGTCGTGCATTGGTCGCCTTTCACGGGTGTGGCGGTGCTGTGTTCATGTTTGCGGGCGAGCGCTCCATCCTCCGCGCAGCTAACACCGTGTGCGTCTTGACGTTGTATATCGAAATTGGCGGATGCTCCGGGCGCGGGCGCAACCCTGCCGAATAGATACCGGACGAGCGGCGGGGTGAGTACTTCGTTGCGTTGTGGTGGCGCGCCTCGCCGGGGGTGGATTCCCGCCTACGCGGGAATGACGGGTAGAGGTGCGGGAATGACGAGGGCCTTGCGAAGGAAATTTCGACGGCGCCGGGAACGGGCAACCACAAGGGTTGCCCCTACGACGGGTTAGCCGAGGCTTATTTTCATGGTAATGACGGGTAGAGGTGGGGGAGTGACAGGTGGAAGTGGTAGAAGAATGAAAGCGGGGCGACGGCGCGGCGCGTTGTCGTTTGGGGTGCGATAGGGTATCGTGTGGCGGCAGTTGCGGTTGTGCGGGTTGAGGGGACGGCTGGGCCGTATTCGAGTGTCCCGTCCTACGAGGTAGCATAGGCTCATGTGGGTATACATCATCCGACGGCTGCTCTTTTTGCCGATCGCACTGATGGCCGTGTCGCTGATTACTTTCTCCCTCGGACATTACGGCCCGGGCGATCCCGTCCGGGTGATGATGGGCAACAAGTACAACGAGGTAGCGGCGGAGCGAATTCGGGACGAGTTGGGACTGAACCGGCCGTTCTTCGTGCAGTACGCCGATTACATGTACGGGTTCTTCCAAGGCGACTTCGGGGAGAGTCTACGATTCATCGGCCAGCCGGTCCGCGATCTGATCGTGCCGAAGATGTGGGTCTCCGCGCAGCTTTCGATCGCCGCGATGATCATCAGCCTCAGCATAGGTCTGCCGTTAGGTTTCTATATCGCGCACAAGCAGGGAAGCTGGCAGGACCCGACTGCGGTGACGCTTTCGCTCGTCCTGGCGTCTATACCGATCATGGTGACGGTGCCGGCGCTTCTTTGGGTCGGGTGTCTCAAGACCGACCTGATCCCGTGCTCAGGCTGGGGCGGGTTCTTCGATCCGCGCATCGTGGTTCCGGCAATAACGATGGGAATTCCCGGCGTCGCGGGACTGATGCGGCTGATGAGAGCGAGCACTCTCGACGTGATGGGACAGGACTTCATACGGACGGCCCACTCGAAAGGACTCGGGACTGTGCGCATCGACGCAGGTCACGTCCTGCGGAACGCGGTGATTCCCATAATCACGATCCTCGCCTTCTCGCTTGCGGGGCTGATCGAGGGGTCGTTCATTATGGAGACGATCATGGGCATTCCGGGAGTGGGTCGCTTCTCCGTCGAGTCTATATTCAACCGCGATTACCCGATCATCCTGGCGATAACGCTCCTCGGCGCAATGGCGTTTGTGGTGGCGAATCTGTTGGCCGATATAGCCTATGCGTATGTCGACCCACGTATCAGGTACAGTTAGGGAGAGAAAGAGGAAAGAAGGAAGAGAGAAAGAGGAAAGTAGAAAGAGGGAAGAGGAAGGGAGAAGTCAGGTGGGGCGAATGGCTATAGATAGAAGGGAGCTATTGAGAGAGTACGAGAGTTGGGAGGGTGCGGTCCCATCCAGCATAACCGTAGACCCTTTGTGGAAGATGATAGTGTATCGAAAGGCGTTGTTTCTCAGTGACTCGGCCTGGAATGACTGTTCAAGGATGTACAAGGACAAGAGGACGGTCTCGCTGGCTGACCAACTCTATAGGGCCATTGGGTCGATAAGCGCCAATATTGCCGAAGGGTATTCGAGAGGCACAGGCAGAGATCGCGCCCGATTCTTCGAGTACGCCCTCGGATCCGCCAGAGAGGGCCGGGACTGGTACTTCAAGGGAAGACACACTCTAGGTTATGAGTTGGCGCAACACCGATCAGAGCAACTTGCGGAGGTAATCTCCATGCTTGTCGCCATTATCCCGCGCCAGCGCACAAACGGAATCAGCGAAGAACCGGCGATCTACAAAATGGAAGGAGACGGTGAAGAGAAAGTAGAAGGCGAAGAGAAAGTAGAAAGTATTGCGTAGTCAGTGAAGCGAAGAAAATCGCGCACTGCACATACCTTCTACGTGATGCGACCTGCCATCTACTTTCTACGAAATACTTTCTATCCCCATGGCGCTTCAACCACAGTCCCAGCCGTTTGAGATTGAACGCGACGAGGCCGACGAGCTCACGGAAGAGAGCCAGCGGCAACGGCGGGGGCACTTCGCTCGCGCATTCTCGCGGCTCATACGGAAGAAGATCGCGGTGGTGGCGATGGCGCTCATCGCCGTTGTGTGGCTGGCGGGGATATTCGCCGCACCGCTGTCAACTTTCGTAACGGGATACGAGTACACAGCGCAGGACTACACCGCATTTCGAGAGCCTCCAAGCCTTGAACACTGGGCAGGCACCGACCGCGCGGGAAGGGACGTATTCACCCGCCTCCTCTGGGGTATCCAGAACACGGTGATTCTCACGTTCGTCGGGATGTTCTCCGGCGGACTGGTCATCGGCATTTCGCTCGGCCTCGTGTCGGGGTACTTCGGCGGGAAGGTGGACGAGTTCATCATGCGGGTCGGCGAGATCTTCGCGTCCTTCCCCGGCATCCTACTCGTCATCATCATCGCCGCGACGCTGCGTCCGCGGATACTTGAATCCGTGCGCTGGATTGAGGACAACACCTTCCTTGACGGCCTCGTGCGTTCCGGGGTGGTTGACTACGTGGTGATATCCGTCGCCCTCGTGAGCTTCGGGTGGATCGGCATGGCGAGGTTGGTGCGGGGGCAGATTCTCTACCTGAAGGAGACGCAGTACGTCGAGAGCGCGCGGGCCATCGGGGTCTCGACGCCGCGCATCCTCTTCCAGCACCTGCTCCCGAACGCCATCAGTCCTATCGTCGTGAGCGTCTCGATGGGCATGGGCAGCATGGTGGGCACGGAGATCGTGCTGAGCTGGCTGGGACTTGGCATACAGCCGCCGCGACCGAGCCTCGGCGTGATGCTCTTGGAGGGCGGTTCGATCAGCGTTTTGCGCGTGATGCCGTGGTTGCTGTTGGCGCCTGGGGTCATTGCGTGGTCGATGGTGTTATCGTGGAACCTGTTGGGCGATGCGCTAAACGACGTTTTGAATCCGCGCACGCGCTGACGATGGAGCATGCTCTCAAGATTCTTCGCGGTCTGGGATCGTGCCCAGCGACTCCGTTCTTCGAGGAACTGCCCGCGCAGTACATCACCGAGGCGTTGCGACGGGCGGGTGTCGATTACCAGCTTGATGAGTTCGGGAACATCGTCGCGCACGTTCCCGCCGCAGTTGAGCCGTCCGGAACGCCGGTCGCGTTTGTCGCGCACATGGACCATCCGGGCTTCGAGGTGGTCGAGATCGAGGGGACGGGAGCGGTGGCAAGGGCGATGGGCGGTGTGCCAGCCGCGTCGCTGACGAAGTCCGTGCCCGTTTTCGTGCTCGCGCCGGACGGGAGAAGGATTCCCGGCGTGACGGAGCCTCACGAGGACACGGTGGACCCGAATGACCGTAGCTCGGAGCGGCTCGTGCGGGTGCGGTTGGACGAGACCATAGGTCTGGAGCCGCCTCTGCCTTTGGTGTTTGATCTGGCCGACTTCGCGCTGGACGGCGATATGATCAGGATGCGGGCGGTGGACGACCTTGCGGGGTGCGCGGCGATCCTCGCGGCCTTGGAGCGGGTTGCGGCTACGGGGTCAGCAACGGACGTGTATGGCGTATTCACGCGGGCGGAGGAGGGCGGGCTGTTCGGCGCTCGGTTGATGGCTGAGGCGGCGACGCTTCCGAAGGAGACGGCCATCGTGTCGGTCGAGTCGAGCTCGGTCATTCCCGGCGTCACGCAGGGGGCAGGGCCCGTTATCCGCACGGGGGACGCGCTCACGACGTTCGACTCGGAGGCGGAGAGGGTGCTCACGGCGGCGGTGGCGTCCATCCGGGGACGGGAACCAGAGTTCAAGGCCCAGCGGCAACTGATGTCGGGGGGAGTGTGCGAGGCAACGGCGTTTTCCTCGGCGGGATACGTGGTTACGGGAGTGGCGTTCCCTCTAGGGAATTACCATAACGCCACGACTGTTATTCCCGATCCTGAGGGTGGAGTGGCGGAAGAGTACATACGGGTGTCGGACTATCTGGGTGGGGTGGAGTTGCTGGCGGAGGCGGCCATGCAGTCGGGGGGCGCGCAAGGGGTTCCGTCGCGGCTGGGTGGGGTGACGGATGACGTGAGGGAGCGGCTGCGGGACTCGAAGGGGTGGTGAGGAGGCACTTCCAGCCTCTGCCAGGATTCTTGGGGTCCGCGGCAGCGTTCGTTCCATTCTCTTGAATGCTCAAGAATCCCTCAATCAAAGCGGAACCCAAGAGGTTTGGCCCTTGTCCTTCCGTATCACCTGACGGTATACTTTCCGGTATAGTATTTGGTGCTGGAGAGCGATGTGCGCCGATTTATTGATGAGCGCGGAAACGAGGTTAGGCTCACGGACGAGCGACTCCAGCACATCCTCAAAAGACACCCTGAAATGGCCTACCAGATGCACCGACTCGCTGAGACTCTCGCTAAGCCAGACGCTGTAAGGGCTTCCAAGTCCAGCCCAAAGGTGGTCCTCTACTACCGGCTCTATCCGGACCTGCGGGGAAGGAGCCGCTATGTTTGCATGGTGGTCAAGCGGGGGAAAGAATACTCATTCGTCTTAACCGCCTATCTCGATAGAAAAATCAAGGGGGACTGAGCATGGTTAGCAGAAAGGTGTCCGTTTGGTACGACGACGAAGGGGACATGCTAGAGGTGCTGTGGGCGTTTCGGGAAGGGTACTTCACGCCCACTGACGACGAGCGGATCCTCAAGCGGTTGGGCGACGACGGAGAGGTCATCGGGTTTCTGATACATGAGATGAGCACGCTGAAGCAACCTATTCCCCTCGAGTTCGAGCTGGCACCCGAGGTCCCTGCGGATGATGTTGCCAACGTTACGGTAAGGCAAGCGGCCGTTGAATTGGGAGTCTCCGACCGCAGGGTGCGTCAGTTGGCCCGCGAAGGACGGGTGAAGGGGGCGGTTAAAGCCGGAGCGGAATGGCTGATTCCGACACCTGTTGAGGTTATCCCAAGTAGGCGAGGGCCTGTTGGCGTCGCCGGACGCGTCGAGACGACAAGCGGTTAGAACTATTGCATCCAGTGACTACTGGGCGAAATCGCCACAGTGATCAGTCACCACGCAAAGAGTCGCGCGCTAGCCTGACGTTCTGCCCGGTCTAATCGCCGCCGCTGGGTTCGGGGAGTGGCGGGGGCGGCGCGTTGAGCATGTCGGTGAGGGCTGAGCCTTCGAGGGTCTCGTGCTCGATGAGGTATCTCGATACTTCGGTCAGCTTGGCCTTGTGGACGACGATGAGGTTCTTGGCGGTCTGGTAGGCGCCCTGGATGAGGTTGTGAACCTCTTCGTCGATGGTGTCGGCTATGCGTTCGCTGTAGTCGGCCTGCTCGGAGATCTCTCTGCCGAGGAATACGAGCTCTTCGCGCTTGCCAAAGGTGCGTGGACCGAGCTTTGAGCTCATGCCGTAGCGCATGACCATCTGCCGCGCGAGGTTGGTGGCCTGCTCGATGTCGTTGCTCGCTCCGGTGGTAATCTGCTCCGCGCCGAAGACCTCCTCCTCGGCGGCGCGACCGCCCATGAGGGTGGCGAGACGGGCTTTCACCTGCTTGAGCGTCATGTAGTAGCTCTCTTCGTCGGGGACCGACTTGGTGTAGCCGCCCGCGTGGCCGCGTGAGACGATGGTCACCTTGGCGACGGGGTCTGCGTCGTCGAGCAGGTGGCCGACGATGGTGTGGCCGGCCTCATGGTAGGCGGTCACCTCTTTGTCGCGCGCGCTGATGACCCGCGACTTGCGGGCGGGACCCGCTATCACGCGGTCGATGGACTCGGCGAAGTCCTCGTAGAGCACGGTGGTGCGATTGTTGCGCGCGGCGAGGATGGCGGACTCGTTGACGAGGTTCGCGAGATCGGCGCCGCTGAAGCCGGGCGTCTGCTTGGCGACGCTCTCGACGTCGATGGACTCGTCGATGGGCTTGCCCTTCATGTGGACCTTGAGGATGGCCTCGCGACCGCGCACGTCCGGGTTGTCGAGGGTGACTCGACGGTCGAAACGGCCCGGCCTGAGGAGGGCGGGGTCGAGGATGTCGGGGCGGTTTGTGGAGGAGAGGACGATGACGTTGACGCTGGTGTCAAAGCCGTCCATCTCGACGAGAATCTGGTTCAGGGTCTGCTCGCGCTCGTCGTGTCCGCCGCCGAGACCGGCACCACGGTGCCTGCCGACAGCGTCGATCTCGTCGATGAAGACGATGCAGGGCGCGTTGCGTTTTGCCTGCTCGAACAGGTCGCGAACGCGGGATGCGCCGACGCCGACGAACATTTCGACGAACTCCGAGCCGCTTATGGAGAAGAACGGCACGCCGGCCTCCCCCGCGACCGCCCGGGCAAGGAGCGTCTTGCCGGTGCCGGGAGGTCCGACAAGCAGGACGCCTCGGGGGACGCGCGCGCCCAAGTTCTCGAAGCGTTCGGGGAATCTCAGGAAATCGACGACCTCTTCGAGTTCCTCTTTCGCCTCGTCGGCTCCGGCGACATCCTCGAAGGTGACGCTTGGCTGGTTACCGACGAGCATTCTGGCGCGGCTACGACCGAAGCTGAAGGTCTGGTTGGTGCTGCCCTGGGCCTGTCGCATCATGAAGAGGAGCACGGCGCCGAAGAAGATGAGCGGCAGGAAGTTGATGAGGATGCCGAAGAGACTGCCGAGGCCGCTCGATCCCACTACGACGATATTCGGTCTTCCACTATACGGGTCAACCCCGGCATCGACGAGGATGTCAAAGATACTTGCGGTCTGCTCGATCCGCGATGCGTAGGTCACCTCTTGGGTAGAGATAATCGTCAGCCGGTCGCCGCTCACCTCTATGGTGTCGATGTCGCCTCGCTTGGCCATAGCTACGACTTCGCTGAGTGACAGATCCTTAGAGCCGCCGGGCACGTCGGAGAAGAGCGTGAAGAAGATGGCGATCACAGCCACGACGATCAGCAGGTAGATAAAGCCATTGCGCATGAAACGGGAGTTCATTGCCCCTCCACAGGACTCATAGGCATATCTTCCGATAGAACGGAACGATATATGGGAGTCTCTCAGCTATCATGGTACCACCGTTGGCAGTCCCAGTTCAAAGTACGAAATCGACCACGAATTCGGCAAAGCGGGAGTGTGAGGGAGAAAGTAAGGGGAAGAAATTAGAAAGAGGAAAGAAGTAGGGAGGGGGTCGCTCTCCCGTGAACGGGAGAGGGGGTTCACCACAGAGAGCACGGAGGAGAAATCAGTGTGATCCGCGTTGTTCATGCGTTTGTCTGTCACAACGTACAGCTGACATAGGGAGTTGTTCTGTTGTTCTCGTTCTTACCGACGACGTGGGTGCAGTACCGGCTGCCCGGTCTTGTGGTCATGGATTTTAGATTCCTCGCTACGCTCGGAATGACAGGAAGGGGCTCGGAATGACTTATGAGGGTTGCCACCTTCACCCCCTGCAATGAACCCTTCCGCGCGCCGGCGCCGGGCGATCCGCGAACCGCCCCTACAAGAG
>VXLM01000136.1 GCA_009841605.1 Dehalococcoidia bacterium | reverse complement strand
GTAACAACGGAGCACTGGTTTCCATCCGACGTGCGAATTCTTCCCCTCGAACCGATGCTTGAAATTCCCCGTTTACCGCAAGTTCATGGGCTTGTCGGCTCGCGAGAAAAATGGTAGAATATCGACGTGAACGTCGATAACTTGAAGGGGACCAGCGTTATCGTAGGTCGAACAGGGAGGCAACGGTGAACCTTCCGCAGCTTCGTAGACTGGACGAGCGCTCTTTTGGCTCCCTGCGGTGAGTCCGCCCAAACGCCCTCATGACAGGATGTCATCAACCTTAGAACGACGCAGGGCATTAATCGCTAGACAAAATATAAGAATCGACACAAACACAATGCGGGAAATGATCATATCGGTGCCTCTTCAGGAGGGATAATGGCAACTCAGCAGGTGGATACGAGATCCGACGCCTATACCGCCGAGGACATCCAAGTTCTCGAGGGGATGGAGGCCGTCCGTCGCAGGCCGGGGATGTACATCGGCGGGACGGACCAGCGCGGTCTGCACCAGCTCATCTACGAGCCGGTGGACAATGCCGTAGACGAGTTCATGGGCGGGCACTGCACGCAGGTCAGCATCACCATCAACGACGAGGGCGTCGTGACGGTCGAGGACGACGGGCGTGGCATCCCGGTCGACACGCACCAGACGACGCAGGTCTCCGCCGTCGAGACGGTCATGACGACCCTCCACGCCGGCGGCAAGTTCGGCGGGAAGGCGTACTCGGTATCAGCCGGGCTGCACGGCGTCGGCGTCTCGGCGGTGAACGCGCTCGCAGAGTGGCTGACGGTGGACGTGTTCCTAGGCGGGCGGCACTATCACCAGGATTTCGCGCGGGGCGTGGCGCAGACGGGCCTCACTTCCGAGCCTCTCCCGGCGGACGATGTCAAGAAGACCGGCACGGTCATCACTTTCAAGCCGGACGCGGAGATATTCGAAGAGATCATCTACGACTTCAACACCCTGGCCCAGCGGTTCAAGGAGATCGCCTACCTGAACAAGGGATTCAGGGTCATCTTCCGCAGTATGTGGGAGACCGACCAGTCCGAGGACGGCGTGAGCATGAAGGAGGTGACCTACTACTTCGAGGGTGGGATCGCCGAGTTCGTGGACTCGCTGAACAAGGCAAGGACACCACTGCACAAGGACCCGGTATACATCGAGAACAAGGTTGAGACGACCATCGTCGAGGCGGCGCTCCAGTGGAACGACGGGTTCTCGGAGTCGGTGTTCGCGTTCGCGAACACGATCAACAACATCGACGGCGGATCGCACCTGACGGGGCTTCGCGCGGCGGTCACGCGGGTGCTGAATGACTACGGCCGCAAGCAGAAGATCATCAAGGACGGCGAGGCGAACCTTTCGGGCGAGGACACGCGAGAGGGTCTTGCCGCCGTCGTGAGCGTGAAGGTGCCTGAGCCTCAGTTCGAGGGGCAGACCAAGCGAAAGCTGAACAACCCGGAGGTGCGCGCGCACGTCGAGACGGTCGTGGCCGACGCGCTCCTGTTCTACCTGGAGAATCACCCGCAGGACGCCAAGCGGGTCATCGACAAGTGCCTGCTTTCCCAGCGAGCGAGGGAAGCGGCACGGAAGGCGCGCGAGCTCATCACGCGGAAGAACGCGATGGACGGCGGATCGCTGCCGGGCAAGCTGGCCGACTGCTCGGACAAGAACCCGGAGAACTGCGAGCTTTACATCGTGGAGGGGGACTCCGCGGGCGGGACGGCGAAGATGGGCCGGGACAGGATGTACCAGGCGATCCTGCCGCTGAGGGGCAAGATACTCAACGTGGAGAAGGCGCGTGAGGACAAGATGCTCAACCACGAGGAGATCAAGGCCCTCATCATCGCCATCGGAGCGGGACTGGGAGAGGACTTCGACGTCGCGAAGCTGCGGTATCACCGCATCATCATCATGACGGACGCGGACGACGACGGGGCACACATTCGCACGCTGCTGCTGACGTTCTTCTATCGACACATGCACCCGCTCGTCACGCATGGGAACCTGTACATCGCACAGCCGCCCCTGTTCAAAGTCAGCGGGGCCAGAGCGTCCCGCTGGGCGTACAGCGAACAAGAGCGGGACCGGTACGTCAAGGAACTCTCGCGGAACGGGTCAACCAAGACGAGGATAAACATCCAGCGGTATAAGGGCCTCGGCGAGATGAGCGCCAACCAACTCTGGGAGACGACGATGGACCCGGAGAAGCGCACGCTGCTGAAGGTGGAAGAGCACGGGGGCGCGGAGGCCGACGAACTGTTCTCGATTCTCATGGGCGATGCCGTCGCGCCGCGCCGCGAGTTCATCGAAGAGCACGCATTGGACGTCGAGATCGACGCGTAGGGGTTGGCTTAGTCCGAACGGTCTAACGAGGAATACCAAGAGGCTCCTAAACGCGACGGTGTATCATGTGTGGTAGGCCCGCGTTAGCCTCAGGTCCTTCGCCCAATTTCCAATACGCCAACCCGCAGGGAGTAACTCACATGCAGAATTATCAAGTTCGTAACTGGGGGGCCGCCGCGCTTCTGGTTGGCGTTTTCGTGCTCGTGTTGTTCGGGTGCTCGCGAGAGGATGAGGCTGAGGGGGTGACGGCCGTGCCGCCTACGGCGACGGCAGTGCCACCGACAGCGACGGTCGTACCGCCTACCGCCACAGTCGTGCCGCCTACAGCGACGGTCGTGCCGGCCACGAGGAACGAGGATGAGGAAGAGGAGGCGACGGTCCGGCAGCTGTTGAGCAACGCGGATTTGTTCGAGTACAAGATAGGGAAGGCGGGCGGCGCTCTGACTTTTGCGACTATAAGCGACCCGCTTACCTTCAACTTGGCGATTGCGAACGACGCGTCGTCGGGGGGCGTTCTGGGGTACCTGTTCGAGGGTCTGACGGAGGTATCGTGGCTGACGGACGAGGTGGAGCCGGCGCTGGCCGAGTCGTGGACGCACTCGGACGACGGGCTGACGTGGACGTTCAATATTCGGAGGGACGTGAAGTGGCACGACGGGCAGCCGTTCACGGCCCACGACGTGGAATTCACGTTCAACAAGATCATCTACAACGATGAGATTCCGGCGAGCAGCCGTCCGGCGTTCACGTTCCGGTACCTGGAGGACGGCGAGTGGACGCAGGGGATTATGACGGTCACGGCGCTGGACGACTACACGGTGTTGTGCGAGCTGCCGGTATCGTTCGCGCCGTTCCTGCGCTCGATGGGTACGGCGATCTATCCGAAGCACATCCTCGAACCGTACGTGGACGATGGCACCTTTGCCGAAACATGGGACATCTCGACCGATCCGGCGGAGATCATCGGAACGGGACCATTCACTATCGGGCTCTACGCGCCAGCTGAGCGGGTGGTGATGAAGCGGAACCCGAACTACTGGCTCAAGGACGACGAGGGGAACGCACTGCCCTATTTGGACGAGGTCATCCACATCATAGTGCCCGACCTGGAGACGGAGCTGATCAAGTTCCGAGCGGGGGAGACGGACGTTCACGGCGTGCTGGGCGAGGAGTACGCGACGCTGGAGCCGCTGCAGGAGGAAGAGAACTTCACCATCCATAAGCGCGGCCCCAATTTCGGGACGACATTCCTGGTCTTCAACATGAACTCAGGATCGGACACGGAGACGGGCGAACCGTACGTTGACGCTGTGAAGCTGCACTGGTTCAGCAACAAGCAGTTTAGACAGGCCGCGGCACACAGCATGGACAAAGACATGATTATCGAGGACGTCCAGCACGGTCTGGGCTATCCGCAGTGGTCGTCCATCAGCCCATCGGCAGGAGACTTCCACAACCCGGACGTCCGCAAGTATCCGTACGACATCGAAACGGCCAATCAGATCCTGGACGGCCTCGGCTGGAAGGATACGGACGGGGACGGGATACGCGAGGATGATAAGGGCAACAAGATCGAGTTCTCGCTGGTGACGAATACGGGCAACAGCGTGCGCGACAGGGCCTCTCAGATCATTCAGGAGGGGCTCACGAAGATAGGGATCCAGGCGAATTACGAGGCAATCGAGTTCGGAGACCTCGTGGGGCAGCTGACGACGACCTATGATTGGGAGGCCGTGGTCATCGGCTTGACCGGCGGGACGGAGCCGCACGGCGGGATCAATATCTGGCATAGCAGTGAGTCGCTACACCTGTGGAACCCGAATCAGGAGGAGCCGGCGACGGACTGGGAGGCCGAGATCGACAACCTGTACATCATCGGGAGCCAGGAACTCGACCGGGCCAAGCGGGTTGAGCACTATCACCGCACCCAGGCAATCGCCGCTGAGAATTTGCCGCTCATCTACACGACGCTTTCCGAACGGCTCAGCGCAGTCAGAAATATCTTCGGCAACACGACGCCGACGTTGTACGGGATCTGGGACACCCGGTACTTGTATCGGACGGATAGGTAGACTTGGGGTTGAGGTGATGCTTACCTATCCGATTCAACTCGAAGAAGACGAGGGCACCGTTATGGCGACCTCACCGGACTTCCCGGAGCTTACGACCTTCGGAGAAGATCGGGACGAGGCCCTTCTGCGCTCCGTCGACGCGCTCGAAGAGGTGATTGCTGGGCGGATTCATACGGGTCAGGACATTCCGTCTCCCTCCAACGGTGAAGTTGGAGTCGGATTACCGACGCTCACTGCGGTGAAGGCGATTCTCTATCAGGGAATGAGGGACGACGGCGTCGGGAAGGCCGAATTGGCGCGTCATCTCGGCTGGCATCTGTCGCAGGTAGACCGCGTCTTGGATATCCCACATCACTCGCGGATGGACCAGATGGACGCCGCGCTGGGTGTCATTGGCCGGAAGCTACACGTGAGCGCGCCGGCGCGGACGTAGTGTCCTGTTTTTTTGAAGTTCGTTGTATAAAGCAGATGGGTGTGTTCCGGGCGGAATTGCCCTCACCCTAGCCCTCTCCCACGACGGGAGAGGGGGTTTTCACGGGCTGATTTGTTTGATGAATCTCTGACACAGGACACTAGTCGCGGAAAGCTCGTTGCCTACTCCGGCCAGTGTCGGGAGTCGATGTAGCGTTTGGCGGCGACGGCGGCGGTGGCACCGTCGCCCGCGGACGATGTGAGGAGAGCGGCGGAGTCTTGGCGGATGTCACCGACGGCGAAGATGCCCTTTGCGGGTGTTCTCATCCATATGTCCGTCTCGACGTGTCCGGCGGGATCGAGTGGGACGACGCCGTCGAGGAAGCCGGTGTTCGGCTGGAGTCCAACGAAGACGAAGAGGCCTGCGAGGTCGATTGGGGAGGTCTCGCCGGACTCGGTGTGTCGGGTAGTTACGGCCTCGAGCGTTGTATCACCGAGGAGGGCCGTGACCTCGATGTTTGGGCGCAGGTCGATCTTGGGGTCGGATTGAACGCGCTGTTGGAGGACGGTTTGGCCGTCGAGTTCAGCGTCGCGGTGGAAGAGAATGACCTTGGAGGCGAATTCTGTCAGGGCGAGGGCCTCGTCGAGGGCGGAGTCGCCCCCGCCGACGACACCGACGACCTGGTCGTTGAACATAGGGCCGTCGCAGGACGCGCAGTTGGATATGCCGGAGCCGTAGAAGTCGTCCTCGCGGTCGAGTCCGAGTTTCTTGAATGAGGATCCTGCGGCGATGATGACGGTCCTGGCGCGAACGTCGCCGTCGTACTTGCGGACGAGCCAGTGGGGGCCGTCGGGTTCGAGGCCGGTGACCTCGGAGAGGGCGATCTCGACACCCGCACCGGCGGCCTGATCGTGGAGGCACTCGCTAAGCTCGACGCCTGAGACCGGCTCAACAATGCCGGGCATGTTCTCGATGTGGGTTGCGTTGAATATCTGGCCGCCGGGCATCATGCGCTCGACGAGGAGGCAGCGAAGGCCGGAGCGGCCCGCATGGATGGCGGCTGAGAGGCCGGCGATTCCGCCACCGACGATGACAACGTCGTACGTCGAGTCGGGCATTGCCATCAGCGCACGCCTAGTACCAGTTCCATGTCATTTTGGTAACTTACTCAAAACACCCTCACCCCCGCATCGAGTGCGGGGCAGGCTCTAGCCCTCTCCCACGACGGGAGAGGGGATACGCACCTCTCAATTCGACGGTTATATTCAAAAAGAACCGGTACTAGTCGTATGGGAGAGAGCGGTGCGGCTACAGCAGGCCCTCGTCGCGGAAGTCGTCGATGGTGCGTTCTAGGGCGTGGATGGTGGCGTCGATGTCTTCCTCGGTGTGGGCGGCGCTGAGCAGGTAGCGGTCGAAGCCGTCGACGCCGTGGTTGTACATGGCGAGGACGCCGTGCTTCTTGAGGTCGGCGCGGGGCTCGACCTCGTCGTAGCGCAGGGAGTAGATCTCCTCTTCGTCGGCCAGCTCCAGGCCGATGCGGAGGAGCACTATGGAGGCAACGCCTGTGGCGATGCCGGGGACTTCCTTGCGCGTGAGAACCTCGTTCATGCCCTGCTTGAGCTGCTCGGCTCGGGCGGTGGCCGTGTCGTTGATCGGACGATCCTTGACGTATTCGAGCGCCGTCACTCCCGCGGCGGCGGAGAGCGGGTTGGCGTTGAAGGTGCCGTTGTGGGCGATCCGGCCGTTGTCGTTGAAGTCGGCATCGTCGCGGAACTGGATCATGTCGATGATGTCGGCTTTTCCGGCCACACAAGCGCCGGGCAGTCCTCCGCCGAGTATCTTGGCGTGCGTGGAGAGATCGGGCACGACGCCGTAGTAGCCGGACGCGCCGTTGCGGGATGTGCGGAAGCCGGTTACGACCTCGTCCATGATGTAGACGACCCCATGCTGCTCGGTCACCTGGCGTAGCTCTTCGAGGAAGCCGGGGTTGATAGGCTCCTGTCCCATGTGCGCGCCGGTCGGTTCGAGGATGACCCCCGCCACGTCGCCTCCTGCGATGGCCTGCTCGACCTGCGAAATGTCGTTCGGTTCGAGGACGATAATCGAGTCGACGACACCGTCGGGCACGCCGCTGGGAGCGGCCCATCCGGGAACGGCGTAGTCGCTCCAGCCGTGGAAGTGGTTCTTGAAGCGGATGATCTTATCGCGGCCGGTGTAGGCCCGCGCCATGCGCATGGCCATCATGTCGGCCTCGGTGCCTGAGCTGTTGAAGCGGACCTTCTCGGCACACGGCACGAGCTCAGCTACCAGCTCGCCCCACCTGATCTCGATGTCGGTGGAGGCGCTCCAGTGGGTGCCGATGGCCATCTGGTCCTGCACAGCCTTGACGACGGCGGGATGGTTGTGGCCCAGAATCAGCGCGCCGTGTCCGGTCTTGTAGTCGACGATCTTGTTTCCGTCAACGTCGTACTTGACCGCGCCCTCGGAGTGGGTGACGTAGTACGGGAACGGGGTGAGGTTTCGGGCATCGTGGGTGACGCCGTTGGGGAACAGGTCCTTGGCGACCTCATATCTCGCCAGCGATTCGGGGTGGAGGTCGATGTACTGCTGCTCGATGGATGTGACCATGCGGTTCCTCGCTCGTAGCGTGTGAGTTGGGGCGTTAGCCAAGGGTAATTATAGCCGTCGGACGTGGGTGAATGAAAGCGGGGGAGTTTGGTGGCGGGCGTGTGGGTGAATCTATGCTGAATCGAGATTCACGAGCAAGCAGTGATTGCAATGCAATCGTGCTATAATAAGCATACAATAGGCAGGGAGGCTGTCCATGGCCAGCATCACCGTACGTAACCTTGAAGAAGGCTTGAAGCGACGATTGCGCATCAGGGCTGCTGAGAATGGCCGCTCCATGGAGCAGGAGGCCCGTGACATTCTAAAGGCTGCTTTGGACGAGGATGCAGCGCCGGAGCGAAGGCTGGGAACGGCGATCCACGAATTATTCAAACCGCTCGGCGGTATTGACCTCGAGATTCCTCCAAGGGAGCCGATGCAAGACCCCGTGCGGTTCGACTGAGCTATCTCGCGATGATAGTGCTCGACACAAACGTTGTGTCTGAACTGATGCGCGCCAGCCCTCATCCAGAGGTTCTTGCGTGGCTGGATGTCCAGCCCACGAGTACGCTATTCGTTACGACCATCACCGAGGCTGAGATCCACACAGGCGTCGCTCTCCTACCCGAAGGACGGCGTAGACTAGGTCTGCAAGCAGCAGCTGAACGGGTATTCGGCGTTATGTTTGACGGACGAATTTTGCCTTTTGACAGTGCAGCGGCCCATACCTATGCGTCCATTGCATCCGATCGCCGCGCCTCCGGCAATCCCATCAGTCAGGTCGACTGCCAGATCGCAGCGATTGTAAGGTCCCTAGGTGCTTCGGTAGCAACACGAGACGCCACAGGCTTTGGAGGCTGCGGGATAGAGGTGGTGAATCCATGGCAGCACTAGGGGAAAGGGTATGACCGGGAAACGGACTTAAGCTCATACTTGCGCGATGTCTGTAAAGGATGATGGATTCCCAGTACGTTCCCATGAAGCTATCGGTCCTGGGACGGCAATTAGGCTGGGGTGCGGATCGGGGATGGTGATTCCCTGCAGGCGTTTGAGCGCGTCGGGAGCGCGGCGTTTGAGTTTTGTGGTTAGGTGAGCGAGTCCGTAGCGCAGTTGGCCCTCGGTGACCTCAATGGGCCTCACGTGGTGATGGGTCAAGTGGATTCTGGTACGGTCGAACTTGTAGCCGCGTTGGGTCGCTTCGTTGCAAACACTGTGCAAGTAGGTGGCGAT
>VXLM01000101.1 GCA_009841605.1 Dehalococcoidia bacterium | reverse complement strand
CCTCCACCCCATCGAGGCGCGGCAGCTCCGTGCCGAGGTTGCCCGGCCTAGACCGTATCGAAATCGAGACGCTATTGCGCCCGGTCTTGAGCGCCCCCGACTCCAGCGGGAAGTCGAGCACGACATGTGTGAAGCCGCGCGTCGTCCTCCATGCGCTTGAGATAGGGAGGTCCTTTCCGTTCAGCGTAACGACCGTCTCGTCGTGGATCGTGTGATCGTAGACGGTGAGCCGGAGCGTGGACCGCGTCTCGGTGTCGAACTCGTCGGCGATGTAGAAGCCTACGGTCGTCGGACTCGCGTCATCGCCGACCTCGATCTTGGCGGGAAGCTGCGCGCCGTAGAGCTGCCCGGCGGAGACCTCAAAGTCCTGCCGGACGACGTAGTGCTTCGACCCGTTCGAGAGCAGCTCCGGATCGCCGATCCTGCCCAGCAGGTCGCGCTCCTCGGGGCCATGAGGCCACTTGAACCACGGCAGGTACACCCCGTCCGCCCCCTTCGCCCGATGTGAAGCCGCGCCCGCTCGGTAATGGTCGAGATTCGCGTGAACGTCGCTGTCGCTCCCGACCTGATCGTGCAGCGTCGAGTACACCTTGCACCCGTTCGCGTGTGCGGGATCGACGAGCCACTCGAAGGGGAGATCGGCGTCGAGTTGCCTGTCCTGATAGACCATGGGCACGACGAAATCCAGAGAACCCTGTTCGATCCACGCGATCACGTCCATGCCCGCCGCCATATTTCCCTCGCGCGTCGGGAGGACGCGAGCGCCCAAGGCGATGGGTCTGCCCCGCTTTGCCCCTGCGGTGTCGACCGTCTTCCGCACCTCGGCCATGTACTCGGTCAGGATGTGCGCCTTCTCCTCCGCCTCGTCGTCCTCGAAATAGTGTGGCCAGAAGGTCCAGTCGATCTCAAACCCGTCGATGTCGTACTCGTTCACCGTCTCCTCGATCAGGGCGAACCGCTCGGCGCGCACCTCCGGGTGCGTCCAGTCGAAGCCGTATTTTCCGCGACCCTTCAGGCACCATTCGGGGTGGTCGATACGGAACTGCCAGTTGAACATCCAGCCGACCTCGTCGTCCTGATCGGCCGGGTCGGCCGAGTGCGACTGCCGCAGAGAGCCGAAGAACTCGATTCCCTTCTCGTGAGCGCGGTCGATCAGCACCTCGAGTGGGTCCAGACCCCGCTCGTTCAGACTCTTGATGTTCTCATACGCCCTCCAGCCCGCGACCAAGGGGAACGACTCCAGATGGTCGCCCCAGCGTTCCCCAACGTTCGTGTTGTGGAACATCGTCGGCCCCGCGCCGAACCCATACACCAGCGTGTCCGCTCCCGTACCCACGATCTCGTCGACCGGCTTCCAAGCGTCTTCGAGCCGGAAGGGAGGATCGTAGTAGTAGATGTACGAGTGTCGAGCGTCGTTGTAGAAGAGAAGTCGTCGTTCTTTCATAGTTTCCTCTCGTGAGAGTTCGGTGATGATTGTCGGCCTAGCGGCGGCCTCGCCGTTGCCGTCTCCGACATTGCTTCCAGCGATGCCGCAGCGTGGAGCAGGATACGGTCGTTCAGGTGTCCCGCCGCAAGCTGGATGCCAATCGGCAGCCCGTCCGACGACATCCCGAACGGGACGGATATGGCGGGGTGTCCCGTCATCCCGAAAGTGGCCGTGATGTTCGCCGCGTGTCCGGCTCCTGCCGTGCGACCGTCCACGTCCAACTCGGCGCTGTCGTGAGGCGGGGCGGTGACAGGCGAGGTCGGCAGCAGGAGCAGGTCGTGGTCGCCGAAGAACGCTGTGACGTCCCGTGAGACCGAATCGTGCTTGTCGAACGACGCGAGATAATCAGCCATTGACGGTTTGGGCAGGTTCAGAAGGGTGGATATCGAACCCGACATCTCCTCCTCCCTCCCTTCCACGAACGGCTTGAAGTAGTGGTCGGCCTCCACGATCAGCATATCCATCGTGAAGTCGATGGGGAGCCGTTCGTGCCAGTCGAAGTCAGCCTCCTCCACGACACAGCCCAGCGATTCCAGCACAGAACCGGCCTTTCGGACGGCATCTTGGATTTGGCCCATGACCGGATCGAAAGGCCCTTCGGTCATCATGCCCACACGCAGCGGCGGCAGTTCCGCTCCGAACCAAGGCATCTCGTCGACGCCTCGCCCGAGGGCGTATGGATCGACGTGGTCGTGGCCGCTCATGACGACCAAAGACAGGGCGATGTCGCGCACCGACCGCGCGATGGGGCCGACGTGCATCCTGCGCGACATGATCTCCGGCCACGCTCCCGTTTGGGGGATCAGGCCGTGCGTTGGCTTGTATCCGACAACGTTGCAGTAGTGTGACGGAAGCCTGTTCGATCCTCCCAGATCGGTCCCGATGCCGAGCGGCGAGAGTCCTGACGATATCGCCGCCGCCTCGCCCCCGCTTGAGCCGCCCGACGTGCGGTCAATGTTCCAGGGGTTGAGCGTCCTCCCGAACAGGTCATTCACCGTCTCCGCCGCCAGTGCAAACTCCGGGCAGTTTGTCTTTCCGATGACGATCCCACCGGCTTCCTTAAGCCTTCGCACCGCCGTGGCGTCCGCATCGGGGACTCGGTCCGCATACAGCAGTGAACCTCGCGTGCTGCGGATGCCCTCGGTGTCGAAGACCTCCTTAACGGAGAACGGCACGCCGTGCAGAGGGCCGAGCGGGTCGCTCGTCATTACGGCGCTTTCAGCCGTGCGCGCCTGATCGAGCGCCGATTCGTTCGGCACGACGACGGCGTTGATGAGGGGGTTTATCGAATCGCTCCGGTCTAGGTGCGCTTGGACGACCTCCACCGGCGACACGTCCTTCGTCCGTATTCGTTCTGCCAGCTCGGTCGCGTCCGAGAAGACAAGCTCGGAAGTCATCGTCCGCTCCCTAGTACACCGAATACCCGCCGTCGACGGGAATCGCCGTTCCTGTGACGTAGTCCGACGCGCCGCTTGCCAGGAATGCTGCAATCCCCGCGAAGTCCGACGGAACACCCCAGCGTCCGTCAGGTATTCGCGCCGTGATCTGGGCATGTCGCTCAGGGAACCTCTCCTGCAGCGGCGCCGTCAGGTCCGTCTCTATCCAACCTGGCAGGATGGCGTTGACCTGAATGTTGTCCTTTGCCCATGCGATGGCGAGGCTCTTCGAAAGCTGGACGATTCCCCCCTTGCTCGCCGCGTACGGCGCGCCCCAGTCGATGCCGAATATGGATGTCATCGAGCCGATGTTGATTATCTTCCCGCCCCTCTGCTTCGCCATGTGCGGGTACGCCTCGCGGCAGCACAGGAACGCCCCGCGCAGATTCACGTCCTGCACGAGATCCCAGTCCGCCGCCTCGTAGTCCTCGGGACGGCTGCGGACGGTCGTCCCCGCGTTGTTGACGAGGATGTCGAGCCGGCCGTAGCGGTCAACCGTCTCTGCCACGGCTGCCTTGATCGACTCCTCGTCGGATACGTCGAGTGAGACGCCAGACGCGTCCGAGCCGAGCGCCTGAAGCTCCTGCACGGCGGCCACGGTCTTGTCCGCGTTCCTCGCCGCCACCACAACGGAGGCACTTGATCCGGCAAGCCCCTTGGCGATCCCCAGACCGATGCCCCCGTTCCCTCCCGTTACGATGGCGACCTTGTCTGTGAGATCGAACAGTTCCCGTGTCATACCCCGTCCTTGATAGAGCTTGCCTGAATCGTGCGCAGGAATGGTACTCCATCACGGTGCCGTCCGCTACAGGCGGGGAGCAAAACCATGTGGTATCCTACAACCCCTTCAAACGACTCGTAGCGTCGAGCCGCCCGAACCAGACTCAAGGACTTCCCCGTTTCGTGAATCTTTCCGTCGTTCGACATCGCTTGGAGCAGCGCGAGGAGTCGTTATCCCCCTTTGCCGCTCGCTCGAAGGACAGCAGCCGAGAGACGCCCGAAAGCCCCTCGGACGTTCGCACCGAGTACCAGCGCGACCGCGACCGCATCATTCACTCCAAGGCGTTCCGGCGCTTGAAGCACAAGACGCAGGTATTCATCGCCCCATCGGGCGACCATTATGTGACCCGCCTCACACACACTCTCGAGGTCGCCCAGATCGCCCGGACGATAGCTCGCGCGCTGAACCTGAACGAGGACTTGGCAGAGGCCATCGCGCTCGGTCACGACCTCGGCCACACCCCGTTCGGCCACGTCGGAGAGAGGGAGGTGGACGAGCTTCACCCTGCCGGGTTCACCCACGCGGGCCACAGTCTTCGCCTCGTCGAAAAGCTCGAACGGGAGGGCAGGGGACTGAACCTGACATTCGATGTCCGGCATGGCATAGCAAACCACTCCAAGCCCAGGGACGATGTCATGGGCGGCACGACACCGCACGACCTGACCCTTGAAGCGCAGATCGTTCGTCTCTCCGATGCATTCGCCTATCTCAACCATGATATTGCAGACGCCTTCCGAGCGGGTGTACTCGATTCCGACGACATGCCAAAGGTGGTGACGGAACGGCTCGGCGAACGCCATTCCAAGCGACTCGACGAGATGGTCACCGACGTCGTTTCCGCATCGTGGGACGCCACGGGCGACGACGGCCTCGACTCCCACCCTTCCATACGCATGAGCGATGAGATGCGGGAGACCGTCAACGTCCTGCGCGACTTCATGATCGAGCGATTCTACCTGCCCGAAAACGAGGGCGAGGAGGGAATCGCCGCGCGCGAGATCGTTCGCCTGCTGTACCGGCATTTCGACGACAATCGGAGTACAATACCCGGCGAGTACCATGACGAGGAGTGGGCGGTGGTCGACTACATCGCGGGGATGACCGATCAGTACGCCATCCGCATGGCCGAACGCATCGAACCCGGCATCGGCAAGGTCTTTGCCCTGAGAAGGGCCCGATGACCCCGAACGACCGAGTCCTCACCCGCCTCGTTCGTAACAAAACGAAGCTCATTCAAGAGCACCTCGAAGCGATGCAGCGCGATACTCACGGCGTGGAGTACGCCCGGTGGCGGCGAGAGGTCGACGATATCTGGAAGGGAGTGTTCGAGAACGTCAACGACATGCAGCCTGAGCCGCAGATGGAAACCCTGGAAGAGATTCGCGAGCTCTGGACGATGTACGTAGCACACTACGTCGGCGACGAATAGACGAGGCGCGATATGACGGAAATCACACCCGACCTCCCGCACGCTCGGCAGACCGCCCTCATGGCACACGCCATCGTTATACGTCTTAAAGAGATGGGCCTGCCGGAGGAGCTTGATGAGGACCTCGGAACGCTCTGCACCGACCTCGGAGACATCTGGGCCGCGCACAAGACCCTGTCCACCCGCCTTGATGACCTCGTCGACAGCGCGAACGACTGGGAGTCCGTTGCCGACTGCCTCGTCGATCTCCGCGCTGCAATCGACCACATCGGAACGCACGTTGAGACTGCTGGCGAGCCTATCGACCGGGTGGCGAAATTCGCCTATGAGCAGGTAGAGTCTTCGGAAAACGGTTCCGACGCCTGAATCGGACCGGCTGCGAGTTAAGACAACGGAGCGACTATGTCCGTAGTCGATGACATACGAGACAAACTCGACATCGTCGAAGTGATTTCCGGCTACGTCCCGCTGAGGAAGGCCGGGCGCAACTTCAAGGCGCGCTGCCCCTTCCATACGGAGAAGACTCCCTCCTTCACCGTCAGCCCGGAGCGCCAGACGTGGCGCTGCTTCGGCGCATGCGCCACGGGCGGCGACATCTTCAACTTCGTCATGCGCAAGGACAACGTCGAGTTCGGAGAGGCGCTTCGCCGGCTCGCCGAACTCGCAGGCGTTGAGGTTTCTACTCGCCCGAAGGAGCAGGTCGACCTCGAAGAGTCACTGTTCCGCGTCAACCAGGAGGCGGCCCGCTTCTACAACGAGATGCTCATGTCACCGGAGGGCAGAGCGGCGCTCAAGTACCTCAACGACCGGGGCATCGACGCCAAGGCGATCGAAGAGTTCCAGCTTGGCTACAGTCCCAAGGGACGTGACCGGCTCAGGACACACCTCGCGACGCTGGACGCAAATCTGGGGCACGCCACTCAAGCTGGACTGCTCCGAAGCGACGATGAAGGAAACGTCCGCGACTTTTTCTTCGGGCGTCTCATGGTCCCGATCCTCGACCGGCGGAGTCGCGTCGCCGGATTCGGCGGTCGTTCCCTGGACGGCTCCAACCCCAAGTACATCAACACCCCCGCCACGCCGATCTTCGACAAGCAGGCTACCCTGTACGCCCTCGACAAGGCGGCCTCAGCCATACGCGAGCAGGAGACCGCCGTCATCGTCGAGGGTTATATGGACGTGATTGCGGCCCACCAAAACGGCCGAAAGAACGTCGTCGCCTCGATGGGAACGGCCCTCACCGAGCGACAGGTCTATCTCGTCCGAAGTTTGACCAAGACGGTCGTTCTTGCCCTCGACGCGGACGCTGCCGGTCAGGAAGCCACGCTCCGAAGTCTCGAGGCGTCGTGGCGCGCCATGGAGAGGCGCAGGTTCGGCCAGCGACAGGAGGTCGCCCTCCGCATTGCCGTCCTCCCCGAAGGAAGCGATCCCGATGACATCATCCGCGAATCGGTCGATCGCTGGGACGAAATAGTGAAATCCGCCGTTCCGTACATGGACTTCGTCATTCCCGCCATGGCGCGACGCCACGATCTGAGTACGCCTCAAGGGAAGGGCAGGGCGGCAGAGGGCCTCATGCCGATCATCCTCTCGATGGGCAACGCCTTCGAGCAAGACCGCTATTTTGGTCAGTTGGCGGACACCCTCGAAGTCACGCGCGATCAGCTTCAGGCCAGCATCGGGAAACTGCGTCCGGCTGCAAGGGAGCGTCGTCCTGCGGGCCCCCAGCCGGGAGCCCCGCCTTCGAGCACGACGGTGTCACCCCTCGCGTCCGGCGACCGCGATCCTTTGGAAGAGTTCGTTCTCAAGGCGCTGCTCCATTGGCCCGAACTGCTGGATGTTGTGGAAGACCATACGCCCGAAGAATTCCGTAGAACGGAGAACCGTGAACTATTTACTCAACTGCTCGCCGCAGGTACAATAGACGAGTTGCAACGCCGCCTCGATGAGTCCCTTGCCGAACACTTCACGCGACTGACCGAAAGTGATATAAAGCCCACGACCCGCCAATCGGCGCCACGGGCCATTCAAGACGCACTTGGTCGGTTGAAACAACGGCACTTGAGAGACCGGCAGGCGGAGATACTGGAGTCCCTCGACATCGAACCGGGCGCTGAACTGCCCAAAGACATCGAAGACTCAATCGCAAGCGTCAACGACGAGCTTAAGGAAGGCTTCCTCGTAGGCGCGCGAGAAAAACCGCGTCGTTGACACCGTCGTATAATAGCTTGCCCTAGTTCGCAAACAGCAGACACAACACGGGAGGACACTGCATGGATATCGAGCGTCCCAAGCGACGTGACGATGATCGAGACTTTCTTAGGGATCTGGCCGGAGGAGGGTCGGACCAGATATTCCCTGTGGAGGGTTCTACCGATAAAAGAAGTATAGACGGCGACGAAGAAAACGGCATGATGAACCCGGCCGCCGCATCCACGGACGAATCGGGAGAGCCGTCCGACGCGGATGTAGAGGCCGAGCAGCGGGAAGAGGCCGAGGCGGAAGCCCAAGCCGCATGGCAGGAGAGCATCGAGTCGTCGGAGATGATCGACGACCCCGTCCGCATGTACCTGCGCGAGATCGGGCGCGTCAGTCTCCTGAAGGCCGCCGACGAACGGCATCTGGCCCGTCAGATGGAGGCCTCGAAACACATCGAGCGCCTCGAAGAGGAACTGACCAGCCCCGAAGGTCGTCCTCCTCGCGCATGGCAGGTCGTCAACCAGCTGCTGTCCCGTGCCGTCGAGGGTCAGGAGCTGGCGAATGCCTTGAGCAAGTACGGCGGACTGCCCGGTGGGTTGACATTCAAAGAAATCGTGAATGATGAACGGTTCCGCGGCGTGCTGGACGGAGACATCACCGAAGAGTTGATGATCTTCGCCGAGGACGCGATGAACGTCTCGCAGGACGAGGCCAAGCAGCTCATTCAGGAGCTCTCGCTGGACACTCGCCTCCTGCCGCCCGAAATCATATCGATGATCGATGACTCCGCCACGGTGGAGGACGTCAAGGAGCAGATGAACGAGATCGACTTCACGCGCCATCTCGACACGCACGAGATACTCTTCACCGGGTTCTTCGCGCGCGTCAAGGCCGAGGGCGAGACGGCACAGAACCACTTGGCCGAGGCCAACCTTCGCCTCGTCGTCAGCGTAGCCAAGAAGTACATCGGACGTGGCATGTCGCTCCTCGACCTGATCCAGGAAGGCAATATCGGCCTCATCCGAGCCGTCGAAAAGTTCGACTACCGCAAGGGCTACAAGTTCAGCACCTACGCCACGTGGTGGATCCGTCAGGCCATCACCAGGGCAATCGCCGACCAGGCCCGCACCATCCGCATACCCGTCCACATGGTCGAGACGATCAACAAGCTTCTGCGCGTGAGCCGCCGCCTCGTCCAGGAGTACGGCCGCGAGCCGAGCAGCGAGGAGATCGGGTCTGGCATGGAGATAACCCCGGAGAAGGTGCGGGAGATTCTCAAGATTTCCCAGGAGCCGGTCTCCCTCGAAACGCCCATCGGCGAAGAGGAAGACAGCCACCTGGGCGACTTCATCGA
>VXLM01000131.1 GCA_009841605.1 Dehalococcoidia bacterium | reverse complement strand
TGATAGTCGAAGACGATACGAGGATCGCGAACTGGGTCAAGGTGTACTTCGAGCGTGCTGGATTCTACGCCGAGGTCGCTCATGACGGCGAGTCCGGCCTGGACTTGGCCCGCGATCTGATTCCGGACCTAATAATCCTCGATCTGATGCTTCCCCGTCTCGACGGGGTGGAGCTGTGCAGGATCCTGCGGCGGGAGTCCGACGTTCCGATAATCATGCTGACGGCCAGGGAGGCTCCTGCCGAACGAGTCATCGGGCTGGACAGCGGAGCCGACGATTATGTCGTCAAGCCATTCGACCCCGATGAAGTCATTGCGCGCGCCCATGCCTTGCTGCGCCGCGTCAAGGACAGGGTCCAGCAAGTCCTGACACTCGGCGACATCACGTTGAACGAGACCACCGGGATGGTGACAGTCGGTGAAAAACCCGTGACGCTGAGTCAGGCGCAGATCGCCCTGCTATCGACGTTCATGCGCCATCCCAACCAGCTGCTGACCCGCGACCAACTCATCTCGTTGGCCTTCAACGACGATTTCGACGGTTTCGACCGGGCCATCGACAGCCAGATCGCCCGCCTGCGCAAGCAGATCAATCGGGATGGCAGACAGCCCATTCAGACGGTCTACGGCGGGGGCTACAGATTCATGGTGGAGGACGAATGATGACACTGCGCTGGCGAATCATGGCTTCAACCGTTCTTGTCGTCGTTCTCACCGTCCTGACCAGCGTTGGCGTGGGCTACTACGCGACGCAGGCCCGTCTCGGGCTGTTCGTAGACCGCATAGGTGGTGATGAGGCCGTCCAGTTGGCCCGGAATCTGAGCCGGGAGTACACCGCTGCCGGTGGTTGGGGGACGCTGGACAGGGTGCTGTCCCAGGCCGGATACACCTACGTTGGAGCCTCGGAGAGGGAGCGGTCCGAAGAAAGTGAGGGAGAACACTTCGAACTCTCGCACCAGGACCCGGTGCGAGTCGTCATTGTCGGCGTCGACGGACGCGTGGTGAAGGACAATTTCTCCGAGCTGTCGCCCGGAGCCGCCGCGCCCGATCTGGGCGGACATAGCGAGGTGGTATTGGATTTGGCATCTAGCCAGTCGGTGGGCCACGTCTATGTGGATGTGAACCGCGAGTTCCTATCTACCGAGTCGCATGGATTTCTCAACGCGCTCCTGTACATCACCCTGATTGGTGGGACGCTGACGGTCGGCGTCGCCATCCTGCTGGCCTTCTGGCTGTCCAAACGGATCACGTCGCCGGTGACGGCCCTGACGGAGGCGACCCAGGCAATCGCCCAGGGGGATACGTCCCGGCTGCCGGTCACGTCTTCGGACGAGCTGGGAAGGATGAGCGCGGCCTTCAACCGGATGACCTCAGCCCTGGAGACCCAGCGCGAGCTCCGCAGGCGTCTGATAAACGATGTCTCTCACGAGCTGAACACGCCGCTGAGCGTCATCAAGCTGGAGGCGAAAGGGCTGCGCGACGGCCTTCAGACGCCTGAGACCGCGTCAGACCACATCATCCAGGAGGTGGACAGGCTGGGCGGCATCGTAACCGACTTGGACTGGCTTGCGGAGACGGACCAGGGGGAGTTGAGGCTCGCCCTCGAAGCGACCTCGGTCCACGAGCTGCTCACCGCGGAGGCGGACCGCTGGCAGCCGCAATCACAGGCTCGGCAGGTCGAACTTTCATTGCAGGTATCCGGCGACCTCCCGGTCATCGACATCGACCGGATGCGGATGAGCCAAGCGCTGGGAAACGTCGTGGGCAACGCGCTCAACTGCACCGAGGCGGGAGGGAACATCGCAATCGAGGCGGGAATGGAAGGAGGCGAGGAGTTGGTCATCTCGGTCACCGATGACGGGATCGGCATCGATTCAGCAGACCTCCCCCACGTCTTCGACCGCTTCTACCGTACCGACCGGTCTCGCAGTCGCGGAATAGGCGGCACGGGCCTGGGACTGGCCATCACGCGGGCCATAATCAAAGCGCACGGGGGTACGATTGCCGTCGCAAGCGATGGACCTGGTCAGGGCGTTACCGTGAGTATCCGCATTCCCTTGAACGAGTGAGTATCTCTCGCAGCACTGGCTGAAGACCTCACTGAGGATCGCCGCGTGGGTTTACCTCCGGACGACCGCAGGATGTCCAAGCCCTCGATCTCATCCGGCCCCATGCTATACTTTCAACACGCAACTACTGCCGAAAGGCAAAGACTCCCTGAGAAACTACACGTTCATCTCCATTCTGCTTGTCTTGATCGCAGGCTCATTCGCTTGTGCATCCAGCCAGGACGGCCCCCAAGAGACTGACGACGCCCCTGTCCTCCGCACATTGCCGTCCCCGACCGCCACAGCCATTGCTATCCCCAGGCGAACATCAGGTTCCATCGCCATAACCAACATAGCCACCGCAACACCCGTCTCAGGCGCCGTCGCCCCGTCCAACATTCCCTCTCCGACACCGACGGCCACCGCCACGCCGGAACCGACCGCAACGCCGACGGCCACTCCCGTTCCAAAACCCTCACCGACTTCCACGGCCACCGTCGCTCCCGAACCCTCACCGATTCCCACGATTGCCGTGTCCCCGGAGGACGAGGCGAGAGCCGAGGCCTTCTTCGAAAACTTTATCAGCATCTCGTACGAGGCTTCCTTCGACATGCCCAGCGAGTTCACCGAGGGCGGCTACCCCGTCACGGCCACCGTGGACGGATGGGTGACAATGAGAACAGACGATAACGCACCACAGTTCTTCACGAAAGTAGATATGACCAAGCCGGTCGAACGCTCCATCGAAGTCATCAGCCGCCCCGCCACGCTCGACATGTACCTCCACGACCTCGATGCAAACAAGTGGTACTTCCTCCCTGAGAGCTCTTCCGTCGATTCCGGACCGCTGTCCGACATTCTCAGCCTCTGGATTTACGGCATGATGTCCCCCACCTTACCTCGCGACGAGATGCAGAAAGTCCCAGACGGATACATCTGGAAGCTCGAAGACCCAACCTTCGGCTCATTGATACTCACCTACGACCAAGCGTACACATTCGAAACCTGCATTCGCACCGATCCCGACGGCAAGGAGATCCTTCGAGCACGCTTTTTCGACCTCAACAAGCTCCATGAACTAGTCCCCTACGAGGACGTAGAAGAGCTGCTCCCCGACACCTACTGGCAGTCCCAATAAGACATAGCCAGAGTAGAGTTCGAGTCCTCGCTGAGTGTAGCTACAGATGAGTGGGCTGGAGGGGACTGTACCGCGAACTTTTCCGTGGGCGGTCTTATTACAGGGAACGGCTGTCCCAAGGTGGCAAGCTCATCGACAACGCCCTGGCTGCCCGCCAATGTCAGCATCTCCGTGTCACCGACTGGATAAGTTCCCACGGCAGACTAGCCTTCCGTCGCCCTGAAGTTTAGGCAGTCCCCGGTTGGCTTGCTGCGGAAGACGGGGGATGGGGAACCTTGAAGACGGATTTTGGCTGTTGACAATCGAGAGCGTTCTTGATAACTTGTATCGCTGATTTAAAAGTCCAAGCTGACGCATTTAGCGCTAAAACTTGATACAAACTCTCAATACGGGACTTGAGATACCACACCCAAACCTGATGGCGGTGCTGGAGGATCAAGGCTATAGGGCTACTGCTCCCAGGAAGGCGATAGTCAATCTCCTGGAGCAGAAGCGTGAAGGCTTCACAGTCGAGGCGCTCAGTGACGAGTTGCCTTCGGTAGGCAGGGCAACCGTATATCGGACCGTCAAACTCTTCCTCGAGGCGGGAGTGGTCTGCAAGGTCCCCATGATGGACGGAGCCCGCGTGTACAGCCTCACTCGTGTTGGTGATCGCCATTACCACTCTGTCTGCGTCCAGTGCGGCGGGGTGGGAGAGTTCAAGGCCGCTACATTAGAACGGTTGCTTCGGGCTATTGGCGCCGACATTCCGGGGAAGATCGTCGACCACCGCATTGCGTTGTACGTGACCTGCGACTATTGCCCCGCCGACGGAGGCAAGCAGGCGGATTGTTCCAACCCGCTGATATTTCAATGTCGCGGGCCAACTAATGATACATAATATCACCACACTGTAGTCATCGGTTCGATACATTTCGATCTTAAAGCACTGAAAACTAGAAGGAGAACTTGGAATGATAATGACACTAAGTCGCAACATTGGCTTGGGGCGTCTGACCATAGTCGCAGCGATTGCGGCTTTGGTCTTCGCCATTGCCTGCGGGGACGACGCGCCGGAGCCGGTCCCAACGGTCGACACGGCCAAGCTGATCCGGGAAGCAGTCGACAGCGCCCAGAGCGCCAGCGCCGCCGAGATACAGAATTCGGTAGCGGCAGCCATCGCTGAGCAGCCTCAGGGCGCCAGCGCGGCTGAGATACAGAAGCTCGTCTCGGACTCGGTCACCGCGGCCATCGCCGCGCAGCCCGCCGGTCTGACGCGTGCGGACGTCCAGTCTATCGTAAGCCGGTCGACGGAGGGGCAGCTCTCCGCGGCCGACGTGCAGGCCATCGTCGACCAGTCCTTCCGGGCGCTGCCCGCGCCTGAGATCGACGTGAGCCGGCTCACCAGCCTCGTCAACTCGGCCGTTGCCGGTGCGGTGCCGGAAGGCGTCAGCGCCGACGAGATCAGCAACATCGTCCAGGCCCAGGTGAGCGCCGGGCTCTCCGGCACGCTTACGCGCGGCGACATCGAGGACCTGGTTGCCCAGGCCGTCGAGGACGCAGTCGGCGACCAACTCACCGCCGAGCAGGTCACGGAAATCGTGAACGCCTCCCTGGTCGCCACGAACCAGGCGATCGAGAGCGCGGCTGCCGAAGCCGCACAGGCCGCCGCAGCAGCCTCGGCCGCACAGGCGGCAGCAGCGGCTGCCATGGAAGCTCCCACGCCCTCCGGGCCCCCGGTCCAAGTGGTGGCAACCACTAACTTTGTGGCCGACTGGGCTCGGGTGGTAGGCGGCGACAGGGCAGAGGTCTTCAGCCTGCTGCAGCCGGGTGCGGATCCGCACACATTCCTGCCGGGAGCTCGCGACGTTGCCAGGGTAGCTGACGCGGATCTCGTGCTGACTGTCGGCCTCGACCTGGAGGCCGAATGGCTGGAGGATCTGGTGCACAACGCCAGCGCCGACGAGTCCAAGATAGTCGCGCTTGGTGAAGCCGTCGATCCCATCGAGTTCGACATGCTCGCTATGGAGCATGACGATCACGAGGATGAAGACGACCACGGGCATGAAGACGACGAGCATGAGGAAGAAGGCCACGACGACCATGACGAGATGACCATTGGGCGCTTGCTCGTTGCGGATGCGGTGGAAGCGCACCTCTCCGTCATCGATCTGTCGACCGATGACGTCGACAGCGGAATCTTCGAGGTTGCCGCGCCCCGCGCGACCGTGTACCCCAGCCCCACCCATCGCTTCGGCATCATCCTGGCCCGCGGGCCGGAGGACGACGACGACCGCATCCACGTCTTTGACGGCGGCATCTTCCTTGAGGAGCACGGTGATCACTTCGACCTCGTCACCCAGCCCGTCTCACGACACTCGCTGGAGATCGCGGAAGAGCGGCCGATTCACTACGTCAACAGTCACGGCTGGACCGCAATCTTCGCCGACGCCCACGGTCACGCCATCCTGATCAACGAGGCGGACCTGGCGAACTCAAGCGGCGACTATGAGCCGGTCGAGTTTGAGGCCGGACCGCAGCATGGCGCGGCGCTGGTCATTTCGGACGACCACGTCGTCATCACGACCAAGAATCTCGACAACCTGGATGACGCTCTGCCTGTCGGCGTTGAGGTTCGTGACTTCCATGACCACGTCGTCTACGACGCAAGCAATCGCTCATGCCCGGGCATGCACGGTGAGTCCCACAACGAGCATGGCGCGGCCTTCGGCTGCGTCGGCGGCGTACTCTTCCTCGAAGCTCACGACGGGGAGTACGAGCACCATTTCATCCCCAATCCGCCTGAGATGCGTGAAGACTCTCGGATCGGGTCGGTCTACGGTCACCACCACGTCGAGCATTTCTTCGGCAGGGCCTCCTACCGCGGTGATCAGGGTTTCGTCGACGATGGCATTTGGCTGATCGAAGTGGACCACAGCGAAATGCACCAGGTGTTCAGCGAGCCGAGCGTTTCCACGAAGTTCTCCAGCGATGGCGAGCTGCTCTACGTGCTCGGCGCTGACGGCGTGCTGCACGCGCTGGACGCGCACGACGGCGACTTGGTCGCGACGTTGGATCTGGTCGAGCCGGGCGACGCTGGTCGTCCCGCCATGATCGTCGTCGGTGAGTGGCTCTACGTTGCCGATCCCAACAGCGGCCACGTCCTCGGTGTTCATCTCCCACACATGGAGATCGAAGAGGAATGGGAACTCGGCGGCGCACCGTCGAGCCTGGCGTTCCTCGGAGTCACCGACTCTGGCGACGCGCCCCATGAAGGCCATGACGAGCACGAAGAGGAAGGCCACGATGAGCATGAAGAGGAAGGTCACGACGAGCATGACGAGCACGAAGAGGACGAGCACGGCCACGCCCACGACCACGGCACTCACGATCCTCACTTCTGGTTCGATCCGATCCGCGTGAAGGTCGCTGTCAACGAGATAGCCGCTCGACTCTCGGCTATAGACCCCGACAACGCGAGCGTCTACTTCCAGAACGCCTCGGAATACGCAGATGAGCTCGACGAGCTGCACTACTGGATTCTCGATCAGGTCGGTACTATCGAGCCGGAGCGCAGACTGCTGGTTACATCGCACGACGCCTTCACCTACTTTGCCCAGGCCTATGGGTTCGAGATAGTTGGGCTGGTCATACCGTCGTTGGCGACTCACGTGGAGCCCTCCGCGGAGCACATCGCGGGTCTGGTCGAGGTGATACGGGAACGCGAGATACAAGCACTGTTTGGCGAGACGACAGTCAGCGAGAGGCTGGCACAGGCCGTGGCAAGGGAGACCGGCGCAGAGCTGTTCCGGCTCTATTCGGGTTCCCTTGGGCCGGAGGGCAGCGGCGCTGACACGTATCTTGGGATGGTGAGAGCGAACGTGGAAACTATGGTTGAGGCATTGAAGTGAAATCCGCCCTGAACCCGCATAGCGCGAGGATGACGCTTCAGGGTGTGACCGTCGAGTTCGATGGTCACACCGCCCTGAACAACGTCACCTTCGACGTAGATGCGGGGACTCTAATGGGCGTAGTAGGACCGAACGGAGCCGGCAAGAGCACTCTATTCAATGCTATTGCCGGACTCCTTCCGGTCCGCCGGGGGAAGGTAACCCTTCACCGTGTGGACCAGGGAAGCGGAGCGTTGGCCTACGTGCCTCAGCGGGAGAGCGTCAACTGGCGGTTTCCCGTGACTGTGACGGACGTTGTGATGATGGGCCGGTGCTGCAGACTCGGATGGTTCCGCCGGCCCGGCAAGAGAGATCGCGAGCTTGTCAACGCGTGCCTGGGCCGTGTAGGCCTGTGGGACCATCGCTCTGCTCTCATGACGGAGCTTTCGGGAGGGCAGAGACAGAGGGTGTTCGTCGCAAGGGCGCTGGCCCAGGAGGCAAGCGTCCTCCTGTTGGACGAGGCCTTCAGCGGCGTTGACGCGGGCGCCCAGGAAGGCCTCGTAGAGGTCCTGCAAACACTGCGGGACGAGGGGCGGATCGTCCTGTTGGCGACCCACGACCTGACCAACCTGGGGGGGCGCTTCGACCAGGTGCTGTGCCTGAACCGCCACGTGTGCGCCTGCGGCCCTCCTCAGCAGGTGTTTACCTCCGAGGTCATGGAGGAGCTGTACGGCGCCCACGGTCTGCGCCTCACGATGGACGGAGAGCGGTAGCAGGACGACTTGATAGATTTCTTTATCGCCCCACTCGAGTACGGCTTCATGGTGAGGGCCCTGATCGGCTCGGTGCTTGTGGGCGTGATGTGTCCGCTGGTCGGCGCGTACGTCGTCACCAGGAACCTCGCCTTCATGGGGGACGCCCTCGCCCACGCCGTGCTGCCGGGAATGGTGCTTGGGTTCATAGTCGGCTTCAACCCGGCCATAGCCGCCGTTCCAACCGGGGTCTCCGTTGCTGTGCTGGTCAGGGTCATTAGCCGGCGCGCGGGCCTCAGCACGGATACTTCCATAGGCATCCTCTTCGCGGCCATGTTTGCCCTCGGACTTGTGATGCTGGCAAGAGCAACACGAGCAACACAGATCGGAGTCAATTTGGAAGACCTGCTCCTGGGACAGATCTTGGGCATATCTCCGACTGGCATCTATGTATCCCTTGGGATAACCGCGATAGTCATCCTGGGGCTGTTCGCTCTTCACCACTGGCTGCTGTTCTCGAGCTTCGATCCCGTGGGGTCCCAGGTTGTCGGTAAACGTACCAGCATCATCGATTACGTGTTCCTGGTAATACTTGCCCTCGTTATAGTGATAGGGATTCAGGCGGCGGGTGTTATTCTTGTCATGGCAATGTTGGTGACGCCCGCTGCCACGGCGTACTTGTTGGTGAGGCGCTTTGTCACGATGATGATAGTGGCCGCGGCGCTGGGGACCCTGGCCGCCGTGGCGGGCCTCTACATCTCCTACCACTTCAATTTGACCGCCGGTCCCGCCATGACACTGGTCGCAACCGGGATATTCGTACTGGCTATCCTATTCAAGCGAAGAGCCCCCGTCTGAGAATCTCCTCCTCTCTTCTCGATAGGGGCTCGGCGCCTGAGTACCGCACATCGGCAAAGACCTGATCCGCAATCGCGGCCAGACGATCTTGCGGGACAACGGCGGTTTCAGGGCGTCTCCATCCTCCGCAATAGCCCCACAAGACTGGGAGAATCACAATCTCACACCATTACGGCTTAGATGGAGGGCCCGCCGGGGCTAG
>VXLM01000058.1 GCA_009841605.1 Dehalococcoidia bacterium | reverse complement strand
ACCCGCAAACCCCTTTTGCCTCTTTCCTCGGGGGCTCTTATTTGTTTATACGACACAGCTCCACGGCCACGCCGGTACCACCCGCCACAACTCCCACACCGGGGCCCGCAGCGGGCATATTGGACACGGCCCGGAGCGCCATGGCCGAGGCCGTGACCTTCGCGCTTGAGATAGACATCGTCCTCGACGTTCGCACCGGCGGCCTCGCCATCGAGGTCCCGGTCAAGTACGCGGGCGACCTCCACGCTATCGGCTACAGCTCCGCCGATCTCACCATCACCATCCCCTTCCAGGTCATCGAGTCGAAGCTCATCACCTCCGGCGGCACGAACTACCTCTTTGACTCCGTGGCCAACACGTGGGAACGACTCCCCGGCGACTCCCCCTTCTTCGCCGGCCCCAGCGTCTTCCTCGGATCTGACGCGAGCGGCACCACCGACCTCAACCTCCTCCGCAGCGAGACCATCGACGGTGTCGAAACGCATGTCGTGTCAGCCATGAGACCGGGCGTCGAGATCGGCGGCGCGACCGGCGACCTGGAAGTCCTCTTCTGGATCGGCGTCAACGACGGCCTCCTCCGCAAGGTCGAGGCGAATGGGGCCGTCGAGTTCGGCGAGGAGGGCGTTCCGGGCCTCGACTTCAGCATTGCGAGCGCCAACGCGACCCTTACGGCCCGGTTCTTCGACTACGGCAAACCTGTCGAAATCTCTACACCTGAGTTGACTTTCCCACGCTTCGGCCACAAGGCCTTTTTGCTGGACGATGGGCGTGTCTTCGTGACGGACGGTCTGGCGCGGGCTGCCACCGACGACCCGAATGTGGATGTTAGCATAGCGATCCCCCAGACCTACGATTTCAAGACCAGCCTCTGGGTGCTCGAAGACCCCGATTCAGAGCTACTAGAGCAGTTACAGGAGCGCTGGATCATCGACCATTCATCGGTCAAGCTGTCAGATGGTCGGATATTGAGGTATAGGCTGCAAAAAGATGAACTGTGGACTGAGTTCGTTAACGAGATTGATGTATTCGACCCCTCCTTAAACTCGTGGACGCCACTGCCGACCCCCCCCACGCAACGAATAAGGCCTGACATGGTGCTGCTCGACGACGGTCGAGTTCTCGTGGTTGGCGGTCAGGGCATTGCGCCTTCCAGCCCACAAGATGTTATCCTCCCCTTCGTCGGGACGACGGAAATATTCAACCCGGCAACGGGCGAGTGGCGACAGGCGGCCCCCATGGAGCAGCCCCTCTTTAGGCAGGCGGCTCTCCTTTTGTCTGATGGAAGGGTGCTCGTCGTGGGCGGGGTCTCTTTGAGCGACGGAAAAGAATCCGCTCGCGCCGAGATTTACGATCCCGCAACCGACACTTGGACACTCACGGAGGACATGACTACTGAGCGTGGAGAACCGAAAGCAGTTCTGCTCTCCGACGGTAGGGTGCTTGTCACCGGCGACAAGTCCCTCGACTTCCGCGCCGTAACAGGCAAAGCCGAAACATACGATCCTGACACCGGTGCCTGGTCGTCGACAGAGGACATGTCGAAGACTAGTACCGGACATACATTGACGCTCCTGCCCGACGGAAGAGTGCTCGCCGCCGGTGGTGTGCACCCCACAAATCGCCATTTCGGGGCCTACTCCACGACCGAGATCTTCGACCCTGCTGCAAACTCGTGGTCGCCCGGCCCCGAACTCTCCGAGCCTCGCATCCACCACTCGGCGACCCTTATGTCCGACGGGAGAGTACTCCTGATCGGAGGCTTCGTACCCGAAGACGAGGGATATTCTCTCACCTCGATGGAGTTCGTCTCGCCGTAGCAATCGGCCTCTGTAATGTGGCACACTGTTTCCCTGCACCGATCCGACCCGTCAGGTGCCGGGGAATCGTACCGTTGACGACGACACAAACTGACCATTTGAAAGACCTCGACCAGGCCGTCCGACGCGCCATCGACGACGGCAGCCTCGGCACGCCGCGCTTCGCAAGGTTCGTGGCGCACTCTCCCCTCTCCGGCCTCACGACGATCACCGCCAACCGGCTAGCCGACATGTCCGAGGGTTGGTTCGGCAAACCGTGCGCCAGCCGCTCGACACGGCGTGACCTAACCGGCGTCTCCGTGACCGACCTCCTGAAATGGCCCGACGGACAGGGCGCACTCATCGTCGTCTCGTCCACCCCGCAGGCAACGGGCGCGAGCATCGACCTGATGCTCCTCGGCAGTCGCGGCGTCCTGTACCACGAGGCGTGAGGGTAGTTCCGTGTCCAAGCTAGGCGTTCTGCTCATAGGCGGAAAGCGCTCCCACCAGGAGAGCCACGCCGCCGTCTTCACCGAGCACCCCCGTTGCCGCCTCGTTGCCGTCGCCGACGAGACCGACGCGCCCCAAATACGCCACGAGCTTAACCAGGAACTCGCCGACGACCACAGCATCCCCTACATCCGCGACATCGACGAGGCGCTCGCGAGATCCGACGTCCACATCGTCAGCATGTGCGCCCGCATCGAGCGGAGAGGCGTGGTCGCCGTCAAGTGCGCCGAGGCGGGCAAGCACGTCTACCTCGACAAGCCCCTGTGTGGGAGCGTCCAGGCCGCCGACACCATCGTCGAGGCGATGGACAAAGCCGGGGTCGTGAACCAGATGTACTGTACCGTCCATGCAGGTTGGGTCCAACGGGCCAAGTACACCATAGACAGTGGCGCGCTGGGGACCCTCCGCGCCATCCACTGCGAGGAGCTGTTTGCAAAAGGGCCGCCGGGAACCGCGCCTAAAGATGTCGTGAGACAAGAGAAGGAGCGCCACACCGATTTCACGTTCCCCGAATCCAAGCGTGAGATGTTCGACGTAGGCGTATACCCACTGACAGCCATCCACTGGCTCACGGGACGCAAGGCCGAGTCCGTCACCGCCCTCACCGGCAACTACTTCTTTGCCGAGCACGTCGAAAACGACACCGAGGACTTTGGTGCCATCTCCATGCAGCTTGAAGGCGGTATCTCCGCTTCGATCATCGCCGGACGTTTCGGCTACATGAGCCATCCGGGCGGGGGCGTCCAGCGCATCGTCCTCGTGGGCGACAGGGCCACAGCGACCTTCGACGCCAGCCGCCCGCGCGTCGAGGTCTACAACACCGACCCCAGCTTCATGCAGCCGGAACGCGACGAATTCGACCCCATGAGGATGTGGGGCTCCACCGACGAGCGAGTGCCGATGATGCCCCGCAACCGCTGGCGACGCCTCGACGGTGGCCGCGACGTGATGATTGACGACATTGCCGCCTTCATCGACTGCATCGAAAACGATGACCGTCCCCTCATCACCGCCCGCGAGGCCGCCCAGCCCGTCGAGATACTCATGGCCGCATTTATGTCCGCCGCCCGAAACGAGGAAGTGCAACTCCCGATTCCCCGAATCCCGACCTGAACGACAATACCCACAGGTGCCGACTATTTCTTCACCCAGAACCTAGCACCCAGAACCCAGAACCCGGAGCCTATGAATGACTGAACCCTACGAACTCACCATCGCCCAGGCCGCAGCCGAGATACGAGCCGGCAGCCTCTCACCCATTGACCTGATGGACTCGCTCCTTGAGCGCAGCCGCGCCCTCGACCCGCAGCTAAACGTGTGGGTGAACCTCGACGAAGACGCCGCGCGCGATGCTGCTGCCGAGAGCGCACGACAATTGGCCGACGGCGAGGACATAGGTCCCCTGCACGGCATCCCCTTCGGCGTCAAGGACATCTACTACACTCAGGGCGTAGAGACGACCGGATGCTCCAAGGTCTACGCCGGATTCGTCCCTGACTACGACTCCACCGCCGTGGCCCTGCTCAAGCAGGCGGGCGGCATCATGCTAGGAAAGACCGTCACCACCGAGTTCGCCATGTTCGAGCCCCCGCCCACCAAGAACCCCTGGAATTTCGACCGCACGCCCGGCGGTTCCAGCAGCGGCTCCGCCGCCGGCAACGCCGCGCGGATGTTCCCTATGGCCCTCGGTTCCCAGACCGCCGGTTCCGTCCTGCGCCCCGCCGCATACACGGGCGTCGTCGGCATCAAGCCAACGCTCGGACTCGTCAGCCGCTACGGCGTCATGCCCGTCGCCTGGTCGCTTGACACCATGGGCTGGTTCACCCGCACCGTCGAGGATGCCGCAATCGTCCTCGACATTCTCGGTCAGCACGACCCGAACGACGACATCTCCCTCTCAACGCCCACGACCGACTACACGGCCTCCCTGGATGGCGTGAGACCCCCGAAGATCGGCTACATGCACCAGTACTTCGTCGAAGAGGCCGAGCCTGAGATGCAGGACCACGTCGACCACGTGGTGGCCAAGCTCATGCAGGAAGGCGCGTTTGTCGAGGAGGTGCGCATCCCCATCGATCTCCACGACGGACGCGAGGCCCACGGCGTCGTCCAGAACTCCGAGGCCGCAGACTCGCACGAGGCCGATTTCGCCGCCCACGCCGACGATTACATGCCCTCCACGCGGGGCGTCATCGAGAACGGCATGGCGACTCCGGCCACCAAGTACATACAGGCCCAAACCCTCCGACGAGACCTCCAACGCGAGCTTCTCCAAGCCGTCGAGCCCTACGACGCTATCCTGACGCCCGCGACCCTCGCGCCCGCGCCCGACACGTCCACCACCGGCAACCCCCACTGCCAGTGGCTATGGACGACCGTCGGCTTCCCTGCCATATCCATCCCGTCTGGCCTCAGCGAGGACGGCCTCCCACTCGCCATCCAACTGGCCTCCGCCCCCCTAGACGAGGCTACCATGCTCTCCGTCGCTGCTTGGTGCGAGCAAGTGCTCGACGTAAACCTCGTTCCGCCGATGTAAAGTTTCCCATGATCGTCGACTCCCACGCGCACGTCTTCCCGCCGATGGGCGGCCCCTCCGGCCACCCGTCCGCAAAGGAGCACCTGCGCTACGTCCAGCACACCATCATGACGCACCATCAGCCCGTGCGCCGCGTCTCCGACAACGTCGCCGTCACCCAACAGACGCTCTTCGACGGCGAGGACACGGCGCTGGACGCCATGTACGACGTCGACTTTCGCGGCGGAGGATACGGCAAGCTCGCATGGACATCCGGCGGCGTTGACTACCTCAAGCAGTACCTCCCGCCCTCCATGCGCGACCTCGAGTCCACGCCGGAATACATCATCGCCCAGATGGACTACGCGGGCATCGACCGCGCCGTCATCCAGAGCGGCCACCTCTACGGCCGCCTGAACGCCTACATCGCCGACGCCGTCAGATGGTACCCCGACCGCTTCTGGGGACTCGCCCTCGTGGACGAGTGGAACATCGACGACCCATCAGAGGCCCGGTCGCTCGATGCGTCAATCAACGAGCTTGGACTTCACGCCCTCTGGTTCAACACCGGCTCGCTGGAGATGCACCGCAGCGACACGCCAGTCGACGATCCCGTATTCTTCCCGTTCTGGGAGCGCGTCCGCACGCTCGGCATCCCCGTCTTCTGGAACGTGACGACCTCAGTGCCCGGCCAGGATGCCTATCTCGCTCAACTCGCCGCCCTCAAGCGCTGGCTGCAAATCTATCCCGACATCCCCTGCGTCCTCACCCACGGGCTGACCGTCGCGCGGTTCATGGAAGACGGCGTTGCAAAAATCCCGGAGGCCGCGTGGGAGGCTATCGACACCCCCAACGTCATATCCGAGCTCCTCTTCCCCATCTTCCAGGGCGCCGTCTTCGACTACCCATTCCGCGAAGTAAGGCCCATCATCCGCGAATATTACGAGCGGCTAGGCCCCAAACGCCTCTGCTGGGGTTCGGACCTCCCCAACGTCGAGCGCCACGCCACCTACCGCCAGTCCCTCGCCTACCTGCGCGACTATTGCGATTTCATCCCCCAAGATGACATGGACGCCATCCTCGGTGGTAACATAACCGCTCTTTTCGGGACTTGAGATCACCGACGAAGCAAATTGGGCGTTACGAGGGACTCCGTATATCCTAAGCGCTGTTCCACTCGCGCGGTGAGCGTTCCTCAGGGCAAACAGGCGGCTCCCCTAGAAGGCGTCCTCGGCGGCGGCGATTGTCTCGAGGTCGGCGCGGCTATACGAACCCATACTTCTGAAGTCGAACTCGGTGTAGTTCTTCACCCACCGCATTCCAATCCTGCCGGCCTTGCCGTACCGCACCTCAGCGGTGTCGTAGAGGCGCTGGTGCGTTTCGTTGCCCTCCTCGACCTCCTCCTTCAGGAGGCGAAGGATGTCGTCCACCTCGTCGAGGAAGATTTGCTTGACGAGGGCGAAGTCGTGGACTGCGCCGGTCTCGGTGTCGGCGGCGGCGTGGATGATGCGCTGGGCGATCTGTGCGGCGGACATACGTCCGGTCGCGAGGTCTTCCATGAGGGGGCCGTGCACGCCCGGCTTGCCGGCGAGACTGTCGATGCCCTTTGCGCCGCGTCCGTTCAGCCAGCCCTCGATGTACTCGATAACCATGCGAACGTTGCGGCGGGTGCCCTCTACGGTGATCGGGCCTTCCGGCACGTCGATGCGGATGGGGAAGTTGTCGGGGTCGTGCGCCTCGGCGGGCGGCTCCCAGCCAGTCGCACGGAGTTTCTTGAAGGGGTCGGCGGCAGTCTTCATATGGAAGATGTGGGCGACCCACCCGCGCAGGAAGCCCTGGTTGGCCTCCCACTCCTTGTCGGCGGTGATCGAGACGGCGGCGGCGGCGTTGACCTCATCGTCGCGTGACGGGAGGGCCGTCGCCATCCCGCCGATGGGGACCGCGCCGTGCTTCAGGCAGATGGCGACGAGCCTTCGGAAGATGGTCGCGAGGAAGGGAGTCGTCTTGATGTCCACGCCGAAGCGGTCGGGCCACACCTGCGTCGGGTCGGCCATGATGTACTCGAAAATGCTGGCCTTGAAGTCCCAGCGGGCGGCGTTCAGCCCCGCCGCGTAAGGGCCAAGAGCGTGGAGCATTTCCTCCATCTGGTAGGCGGCGGGGAGGGACTCGACGAGCGGTATCGCGCGGATCACGTCATCGTCGCTAAGACCCAGATATTCCTTGCTGAAGTCGAAGAATTCGCGCCAGAATCCGGCCTCCTCGGCGGACTCCATCTTGGGCAGATAGAAGTAGAGTCCCTGTCCTCGCGTCATCTGCGCCCTGCCGCAGTGGAACACCGTCAGCGCGGTGCCGAGGATCGCTGCGGACACGGGCACACCGTCGATGGTCATCTCCGGCTCGTCGAGGTGCAGTCCTCGCTCGCGGTGCATGAAGAACGGCAGTTCGCCGTCCTGGATCGTGTAGTGGCGTCCCCTCGCCTCGTCGTGGTGCTCAAGCGTCCGGTCCACCGCGCCGAGTCGGTTGCGGGCGGCTGTCACGGTGTCGACGAGGCGGTGTCCGGCGGCGTCTTCGTCGTCGTCAAGGTCGCCGACGGCGCGCTCGCCCTCCGGGCCGGGGTTCAGCGCGTTGATGAACATGTTGGTGACCGACGCGGGTCCCGTGATCTCGATGCCGGGGCGTCGGAGGTCCTCCGGGACGGGAGGGACGCTCCAATCGACGGTGTTGATCTCCGAGACTGGCGGGTGCGCCGGCAATACGCCGTCTTCTAGGGCTCGACGGAGCACCTCGGACCTCTTGGCCCGCAGATCGTGGACGCGGCCTACGAATTTGTCGTGGGCCGCGACGAAGTACTCCAGGAACTCGGTAGTGAATACCTCATCGGCCCCTTCGACGTTCGCGTATGTGACTCGCTCGCTCGTTTCGGACACGTTCTCCTCCGGCTGGTGGGTCTTGGAATCAGGGAATCATAGTACCACAAGGCTGCGGCGAGACTGTCGGCGTTGGATGGTTCGCTGGCGAATTGACCTTGCATTACGCATGTGCCACAATCCCCGTATACGTCAGCGTAGTGTCACGAAGTGCGATGAGATTGTAGGAGGAGAGCATGTCGACCACCGAAATCTCCCTGATGGCACACTTGATGCGGCGGGCCGGAATGGGCGCGACGCGGAATGAGTTGGAAGCGCTGGTGGCGAAGGGCTACGAGGCCGTCGTCGATGACCTCGTCCACCCCGAGCGCTTCTCGCGCGGCGACCCCGATATCATCCACCCCTATCTACACGGCCCCTTGCCCGAGGAGTCGTCGACCGACGACAACGAGGACATCCTGCTGCGCTACTATCGCGGCATCGGAGCGCCGGGGGCGTCTTCGCCGGGCAAGTGGATATTCCACATGGTCAACTCGAAGCGGCCCCTGAAGGAGAAGATGGGCCTCTTCTGGCACCAGGTCTTCGCCTGCGCGCCGTCGAAGTCGGCCCACCCACGGACGAACCGCCGCCAGCTGGAGATGTTCCGGCGGGTGGGCATGGCCGACTTCCGCACGATCCTGCTGGAACTGTCGATGGACCCGTCCATGCTGTTCTGGCTGGACAACAACGAGAACCACAAGGACGAGCCGAACGAGAACTACGGGCGGGAGCTGCTCGAGCTGTTCTCGATGGGCGTGGGCAACTACACGGAAGAGGACGTTAAGAGCTCGGCGTATGCATTCACGGGATGGAGCTTCGTGCAGCCCGCGCACGGCGCGGTGCCGTACGGCAAGTGGGCGACACGGTTCGAGTTCCGCGAGGCCGATCATGATTACGGCGACAAGACGTTCCTGGGGGTGACAGGCCCTCTGGACGGCACGGACGTGATCGACACGGTCATCGACCAGCCCGCGACGGCGCGGTTCATCTCAAGGCACCTGTACAATTTCTTCGTTGCCGACGAGCCGCCCGTGGCCGCGTGGAACGAGATACCGCCACAGGACCCGGAGGCAATCAACACGCTCATGGCGGCCTACTTCGAGTCGGGCGGTAGCATCGCGCACATGCTGGAAGTGCTGTTCAACTCCGACTTCTTCAAGAACGCGCGATTCGCCAAGGTAAAGAGTCCGACCGAGCTCGTGGGCGGCGTCCTCAAGCTCATCGGCACGTACCGCGAG